>SLGN01000395.1 GCA_007123695.1 Verrucomicrobiales bacterium | reverse complement strand
TTTGAATGCCACGGCCCGAAAAAGCAGAAGGGCGGGCTGCGCCTCGACCTGCGTGCCACCGCGATGAAGGGCGGGGGCGGCGGTCCCGCCGTCCTGCCGGGGAAGGCCGCCGAGAGCCCGCTCGTCGCCCACGTCTCCGCCCCGTCGGACGACGATCTCCGCATGCCGCCTCAAGGCGACGGTCTCTCCCCATCCGAGATCGCCCTGGTGACCCGCTGGATCGACGCCGGTGCTCCTTGGCCCGACGCCCTCGCGGGCTCCGACGAACGCCTCGACCACTGGGCCTGGCAGCCGCTTTCAACGGAATCCGACGAAATTCTGGCGAACTCGCAGGGGCACCCCGTCGATGTCCTCCTGAAGCAAAAGCTCGACGAAGCCGGTCTCGCGTTCTCGCCCGAGGCCGGGCCGGGCACGCTCGTGCGCCGTCTTTCCTTCGACCTGCACGGCTTGCCGCCGGTTTCGGTCAACGGTGAACCGTCAACGGTGGACAGTTCGCCGTCCACCGCTCCACCGTCCACCGCGCTACCGTTCACCGACCCCGAATGGTCCGAGCTCGTCGACCGCTACCTCGAATCGCCCCATTTCGGCGAGCGCTTCGCGCGGCACTGGCTCGACCTCGCCCACTACGCCGACACCCATGGCTTCGAGCGCGACAAGCGCCGCGACCACGCCTGGCGCTATCGGGACTACGTCATCGACAGCTTCAACGCCGACAAGCCCTACTTCCGCTTCTTGCAGGAACAGATCGCCGGCGACGTCCTCTGGACCGACGATCCCGAGGCGGTGGTCGCGACCGGGTTTCTCGCCGCCGGCCCGTGGGATTTCGTCGGTCAGGTCGAGACGAAGAGCCCCGAGCTGCGGCGATCCGCCCGCGCCCTCGATCTCGATGACATGGTCACGCAGGTGATGACCGCCGCCGTCGGGGTCTCGGTCAACTGCGCCCGCTGCCACGACCACAAGCTCGACCCGGTCTCGCAGGAGGAATACTACCGTCTCTGGTCCGTTTTCGCCGGGGTCCGGCGCGAGGATCGGGTGGTCAGCGCGAAGGAACTCGCCGCGCACGAGGCGACCAAGGCCAGCCTGACCGGGGAACTGAACCGCCTCGGTCTTGAAATCGCCCGGCTCGAAGGGCGGGGGATCGATCTCGCCGACCTCGTCGGGGGCGGCGATGGCAGCGGTAGCGGAACGGTCCGACAAGGCATCGACCCGCGAAGCGGCGGGGTCGTCACCGCGAATGCCGGGGCTCTCGGTGAAGTGAAGCCGAATCGGTATGCGGCCTCGGCGAACCCCTACGTCGACGGCGTCTTCATCCCCGACGGAGGCGACGGGGGCGCCCCCGTCGTGATCAGCTCCACCGGCCTGGTCGCGACCGGCCTGCCCAAGACCTCGGGCGCGGCCTGGGACGCGATCCGCAACGGGCCTGTCGCCAGCCAGCATTCGCCGGTAGCCGGGGGCATCGACTTCACCAAAGACGACCGCAGCCTGCTCGGGATCCACGCCAACGCCGGGATTACCTTCGATCTCGCAGCGATCCGCGAGGGCGGTCCCGACGGCTTGGTGAGGGAGCTGCGCTTCACCGCCAAGCTCGCCTATTTCGGCGCCGAGGGGCCCCACCGCGCCGACGCCTGGATCTTCGTCGATGGCGAGAAGGTCTTCGAAGTCCGCGGCTTGACCCGCAAGGACGGGATCCGCGAGATCGACCTCGTCCTTCCTCCGGGGGCGCGTTTTCTCACCCTCGTCTCCACCGACGGCGGCAACGGCTACGGCCACGATCAGGTCGGCTACGGCGATCCGAAGCTGCTGCCCCATCCCGCGCCGGACCTCGGCGAGGATGCGGCCAAGGAACTGGCCCGGCTCCGCGAGGAGCGCGACGCCGTAAAGGCGCGGCTCGATGGTCTCGGCGAACCGGCCAAGGTCTATGCCGTCGTGGCCGAGCCGAGCGTGCCCGAGGTGCGGCTGCTCCGCCGCGGCGAGACCGAGTCTCCCGTGGGCGATCCCTTGCCGCCGGGAACGCTCGCCCTGCTCGCGGGCCTCGATCCCGAGCTCGGCGGCCTTTCCGACGACGAAGGGCGCCGCCGGGCCGCGCTTGCCGAGTGGATCGTGCATCCCGACAATGTCCTGACGCGCCGCGTCATCGTGAACCGTCTTTGGCAATGGGTTTTCGGCCAGGGTTTGGTGGCGACCCCGAGCGATTTCGGCCTCGGTGGCGACCGCCCCTCGCATCCCGAGTTGCTCGACTGGCTCGCGGCCGAGTTCGAGCGCAACGGAGGCTCGGTCAAGGCGACCCTGCGGTTGCTCCTCACGAGCCGCGCCTACCGGCAGGAATCGCGCTTTTCCGAATCCGCCGCAGGAATCGGAATCGACGCCGGCAACCGGCTCCTCTGGCGGCAGAACCCCCGTCGCATCGAGGCCGAGGCGGTGCGGGACGCCGTTCTTGCCGTCAGCGGCAGGCTCAACTCCGAGCGCGGCGGGCCGGGCTTCGAGGATTTCGCCTACGAAGAGGCCTACGCGCCGATCTACCGCTACGTCACCGCCGACGAGCCCGCCCTGTGGCGGCGCAGCATCTACCGCTACGTGGTGCGGACCACACCGAGCCGCTTCATGACGACTCTCGACTGTCCCGACCCGGCCAATCTCACCCCGAGGCGCAACGTCACCACGACTCCGCTGCAGTCGCTCGCGCTCTACAACAACGACTTCATGCTGCGCCAGGCACGCTATTTCGCCGAGCGGCTCGAGGCCGAAGGCGGCGATCCGGTGGCGCGCGGCTATGTTCTGGCGTTTGGGCGGGCGCCCAACGAGGAGGAAGCGGCGCTGGCTAGGGAGTTCATCGAGCGCGAGGGGCTCTTCGCCTTTTGCCGCGCTCTCTTCAACGCAAACGAATTTGTCTATGTCGACTAGAATGAACCGGCGCCACTTTCTCCACTCTTGCGGAGGCGGCTTCGGCGGTCTTGCCCTCTCGGCCCTTCTCGCCCGCGACGCCTCTGCTTCGCCTCTACCGCCGACCCATCTCGCGCCTCGGGCGAAGCGTGTCATCCAGATTTTCTGTCCCGGCGGTTGGAGCCAAGTCGACACCTTCGACTACAAGCCCGAGCTTGAGCGCCGTGCCGGCCAGCCCTTCGACCCCGGCGGCGAGCTCCAGTTCTTCGCATCGAAGC
>SLGN01000393.1 GCA_007123695.1 Verrucomicrobiales bacterium | reverse complement strand
GGCGAAGGGGGCGACGACCTCGCGCGGTTCGGGAAAAGCGCCCCGGTCGCCCGTCTCCGAGATCCAGGTGTCGAGGGCGGCGCGGAGCCGCACGAGTGCCTCGCGATGCTCGGGCTCGTCGGAATCGACGAGATTGCGGATTTCGTCGGGATCCGACTCGGTGTCGTAGAGTTCCTCGCAGGGGCCGCGGCGTTCCATCAGCTTGAGGGGCGGTCCCGAGAGGCGACCTGCGGCGTGGAGTTCGCGCATCAGGGGCACGATGGGGAAGCACTTCTCCTTGTAGCGGTTGAGCGAGGCGAAGGTGGGGCCCTCGGTGTAGGTGCGGATGTAGTGGAAGCGTTCGTCGTGGACCGAGCGGATGCGCTGCTCGGTCTCGTCGATGCGGTCCCTCGCGGCAAAGGCGAAGCGACGCTCCGGATCGATGCGGTCGCCCGCGAAGATCCGTCCCTGCATCAGCGGGGGCCGCTCGATCCCGGCGAAGACGAGGGTCGTCGCGGTCAGGTCGATCAGGCTGATGATGCGCTCGTCGACGTGCCCGGACCGGATCTGCGGGGGCGCGGGGAAGTTCGCGGGCCAGCGGATGATCATCGGCACGCGCAGACCGCAGTCGTAGCACCAGTGGATGCCGCGCGGCTCGAGCCTGCCGTTGTCGCCGAAGAAAACGATCACGGTGTCTTCCTCCAATCCGTCGGCACGGAGCGCGTCGAGGACATGCCCGAGCCGCAGGTCCATGCCGGAGACCGAGTTGAGATAGCGCGCCCATTCCTCGCGCACCAGCGGATGGTCGGGATAGTAGGCGGGCGGCGACACGCTCTCCGGCGTCGCGTGGCGGACGTGCTCCCTTTCGCCGACCCACTCGACGCGTTCCTTCTGCGCCGTCTTGCGGTCGTAGATGTCGTATTCGATCTCCTCGGTGTTGACCACGGCGAAGAAGGGCTGGCGCGATTTCAGCACCGACCAGTCGGCGGAGTCGTCATCGTAGATGGGCCCCTCGTTGACGAAGTTGAGGTCGATCTTCCCGGTCCCGACGGAATGGCCGCCCGCGGTCTTGATGTTGGCGTTGTAGTAGCCGACGTCGCCGAGCCGGTGGGTGATGGAGCGCACGCCTTCGGGGAGCCGGAAATCGTCGTCGCGGTGCGACCGCATCGGATGCGTGTCGGTGGTGGTCTGGTACATCCCGGTGAAGAAGGCGGACCGGCTCGGAGCGCAGGCGGGATTGGTCGCAAAGACCCGGGTGTAGCGGGTTCCCGCAGCGGCGAGCGCATCCAGATTCGGAGTGTGGACTCCCTCGGCGCCGTAGCAGGCGAGGTCCCGCGGCGTCAGGTTCTCCCCGACGAGCCAGAGAATGTTGGGGCGCTTCGCGGGCTCGTCCGCGGCGGCTCCGGAGGCGAGGAGCCAGCCCGCGCCGACGCTGGCGAGGGAAGCGGCGAATTTCTTCGGGAGTTGTTGGAGAGGCGTCATGCGAAGGAAAGCTTGGGGCGGTCGGCGCCGCGCCGCAAGGCATTTCCCCGGGTTTCGTCAAGCGTGCCAGGGAACGACCGCCCCGATCCCGTCCTTGCCCTGCGCTTCCCTTTCCCGGACCTTGGCTGCCGGTCGCCGAAAGGTGCGAAATTCCCCCGATCCGGCACGCCTCGGCCGCCCCACGCCCGATTTCCGCACCAGCGGCCCCGACTCCCATGAACGACGACGCCTCCCCCACCCCGCCACCGCTCCCGAGCTGCCAAGAAATCGCCCCGGCGGCGAGCCGTTTCCTCCCCCGCGCCCTCGCCGCAGCCCTCTGCGCCGCCGGTATCGGCGCGTCCGCGGCGGTGGCGGCGGATCGGCCAAACGTCCTTCTCATCGTCTCCGACGATCTCCGCCCCCAGCTTGGCTGCTACGGCGACCCGGTGGTGCAGACGCCGAACATCGACAGCTTCGCCCGGACCGCGCTGCGCTTCGACCGCGCCTACGTGCAGATCGCCATCTGCAGCCCTTCGCGCAACTCCTTCCTCTCGGGCCTGCGGCCCGAGACCACCGGACTGCGCGGCTTCGGCACCACCCTGCGCGAAGCCGTTCCCGACGTCACCACCCTGCCGCAGCACTTCAAGAACCACGGCTGGCACAGCGCCGCCTTCGGCAAGGTCTTCCACGTCTACGCCGAGACCGGGCTGGGCAGCGAGGACGACCCCGAGTCGTGGTCGCAACCTCTCCACCTGCCCGCCAACCCCGTCTGGGGCCCCGAGCAGGAGGCGGTCCGCGCCGCGCAGATCGAGACCGACCGCGCCGCCGGGATCGTCTACGAACACTCGCACGACTGGCCGCGCGGAGAAGCCTGGGACGATCCCGACGTCGCTGACGAGGCCCTGCGCGACGGCGAGACCGCGCTGCGGGCGGCCGAGTTCCTCGAAGCACGCGCCGCCTCGCCGGACGAGCCCTTCTTCCTCGCCGTCGGCTTCTACCAGCCCCACCTTCCCTTCGTCGCGCCGAGGCGCTACTTCGACCTCTACGATCCCGAGCCCCTGGAGCTTCCCGAGCGCGACCGCCCTCCCGACGGAGCGCCGCCCTACGCCGTCACCGTGGGCATGGTGCAGAACTTCCGGAACTTCCCCGAGCCGGAGGACCAGACCGAGGCCTTCAAGCGCGAATACCTCCGCGCCTACCTCGCCAACATCAGCTACCTCGACGCCTGCACCGGCACGGTGCTGGAGGCGCTGGAGCGGCACGGCTTCGCCGAGGACACCATCGTGATCTTCTTCGGCGACCACGGCTACCTCATGGGCGAGTTCGGTTCGTGGGGGCACAAGCACTGCAACTACGAGATGGCGACCCGCGCCCCCCTGCTGGTGCGGGCGCCGGGGATGGCCGCCGCCGGAGGCGCGACCTCCGCCCTGGTCGAGTTCGTCGATTTCTACCCCACTCTCGCCGAGCTGGCCGGACTGCCCGTGCCCCCGCAGGTCGAGGGCGACAGCTTCGTCCCGCTTCTCGACCAGCCCGACCTGCCGTGGAAAGGCGCGGCCTTCAGCGAAATGCGCCGCGGGGGACGCTTCCTCGGGCGCAGCCTGCGCACCGACACCCACCGCTACGTGGAATGGCTCGGTCCGCAGGGCCGCAAGGTGATCGCAACGGAACTCTACGACCTCTCCGCCGAGACGCTCGAGCACGTCAACCTCGCCGACGACG
>SLGN01000408.1 GCA_007123695.1 Verrucomicrobiales bacterium | reverse complement strand
TCGGCGGCGCCTTCGGCGAGGAGGGAGGCGGGCACCGGAAGCACCGCGTCGGCGAGCCATGCGACCGTCTCGACCAGGGCTGCGGTCGTTCCCGCATGGAGGCCGCCGCCGTCCAGCCCGAACTCGCCGCAGACCGGAGCGACGGCTTCCTCGAGGGCGGCGAGGGCCCCGTCGAGCCGGTCGAGGGTCTCGGCGGCGGACCTTTCGCGGGCCCGCGTCGCCGAGTCGATCCAGCAGTCGGCGAAAGGATGGGCGAGCGGGTCCCCGACGATGTCGAGTGCCGTCCCCAGCTCCGCGAGCAGACCGCCGATGCTCCCGAGCCGGGCGGCGTCGATCTCGGCCGGGCGGGGCAGGTCGAGAGGCGCCGGGGGCGCGGGCCCGCGTCCGACGAGCCGGTTGATCCCGTCCCACACGCTGAAGCCGGCGGGACGCAGGCGGTGCAGCGCCTCGACGTAGGCGTTGAGCTCGCTGCGCCGCCGCTCCAGCGACTCGGCCAGCGCGTTCCATTCCTCCGTGCTGGCCTCGGCGCGCGCGTGGAGCGACTCGGCGAGCTGGCGCAGCACGTCGACCTTGCTCGCCTTGTTCGAATGCAGCTCGAGCACGAACTCGCCGAGGCCGACCTGGGAAAGCCGCCGGTGCACGACCTCGAGCGCGGCGCGCTTTTCCGCGACGAAGAGCACGGTGCGCCCCTTGCCGAGGGCGTTGACGACGAGGTTCGCGATGGTCTGGCTCTTGCCCGTGCCGGGAGGGCCCTCCAGCACGAAGGTGTGCCCGTCGGTGGCGGCGTGGATGGCGGCGAGCTGGGTCGAGTCGGCGCTGAGGGGGGCGTAGACCTTGGCCGGGTGGCGCGTCCGGTCGAGGTCCTCGGGCCGGTCCATCGACGAGGGATCGACGAAGCCGGGGACGCTGCCGTCGTTGCGCATGAGGTGGCCGACGAGCGGGTTGGCCCGCAGGTCGGCGGCGTGGGCCTCGAGGTCGCGCCACATCAGGAACTTGGCGAAGGAGAACAGCCCGACCTCGGCCGCATCGACGACGGTCCAGCCCTTCCAGTCGGCGATGGCGTGGCGCACCAGCTTGAGGATGCGGGCGATGTCGATGCCGGACTCGTCTTCGGGCAGCGGCTCGAGGCCCGGAATCTCGAGGCCGAACTCCGCCTTCAGCAGCTCCAGCAAGGTGGCGTTGAAGACGGTCTCTTCGTCGCTGCGCCCGATGCGGTAGCCGTCGCGCACCGACTTGCGCTCGATGCCGAGGGGGATGAGGACGAGCGGCGCCTCGTAGACCCGGTCGCTGTCCTCGCTGCGCCGCCAGCGGAGGAAGCCGAGCGATAGGTAGAGGGTGTTGCAGCCGCTTTCCTCGAGGGAGAGGCGGGCGGCGCGGTAGATTTCGGTGAGACGGGACTGGAGGGCCTTTTCCTCCATCGGGGCGAGGAGAGTGCGCCGCCGGAAGAGGTCGCCGACCGAGCGCGACTCGTCCTCGCGCAGCGAGGCGAGGTCGTAGAGGCCCTTGCCCTGGGGAGGCCGCAGCTCGCTCGGCAGCACGGCGAAGGACTCGCCCTCGGCGAGCGCGTCCTCGAGGGCGGCCAGCCCGGGACCGAGGAGCGAGAGGGTGCGCTGCGACGGCTTGAAGTTGAGGAGCCGGTTGTTCAGCGAGAGGTCGAGGAGGTTGCGCTTCCACCGGTCGAGGCGCTCGTCGCCGTGCTCGCCCGCGACGTGGGTGTGGAGCGAGGCGAGGTCGAGCGCTTCGTCGAGCTCGAGGGCGGGCCCTTCGCTCTGGCCCGCCTCGGCCCGGGCGCGGCGTCGGGCCGCCGCCTCTTCGTCGACCTTGCCGTCGTCGAGCAGGGGCAGGGGGCGCACCCCGACCTTGCGGCAGCGGGCGATGTCGACGAGGCAGACGAATTCGGACTCGTCGGCGAGGTGGCGCCGCCCGGCCTCCACGGCGGAGGCGAAGGAGGCCCCCGCCTCGCAGAGCAGGGTGGTCTCGATGGGCAGGATGGCGTCGAGATCGACGCGGTTCTTCAGCCGCGAGTGCGAATCGAGCGCCGCCTCGGCGAAGCTTTCCTCCTCGAGCCAGAGGGCGCAGAAGGCGTGCCCGCGGGTGAAGACGGCGATGGGGTGCAGGCCCGCCTGCTCGTAGCAGGCGCAGAGCAGCAGGGTGGTGTCGAGGCAGGTGGCTAGCCCCGAGTCGAGGATCCGCTGGGGCAGGCGCACCTTCTGCCCGGCGCGCTCGAAGCTGGCGGGAGGATTGGCGTAGTGGATGCCCCGCGCCTGGACCGCGGCGAAGATGGCCTCGGCCTGGGCGGCGACGCGCTGGCGGCTCTTCGACTGGTATCCGTCGAGGCGGGCCTCTCCCGCGACGAGCCTCTCGGCGGCCTCGGCGAGGAGGGACTCGACGGCGCGGGCGTTGGGCTGGACGAAGGCGGCGAGCAGCTCGGGCAGGCTGCGGAGCCCGTTCCACTGGTCGGTGGCGAGCAGCTCGACCTCGTGCCGCTCGCGGTGGACCGCCTTGCCTGCGGCGGCGACCTCGATCTCGAAGCGCCCCCCGAGCGATTCCCGCAGGCCCTCGACGTAGCTGTGCTCGATCTCGAAGCCGAGATCGCTCCAGACCCGCTCCTCGCCCGCGCCCATCGAGCCGGCCTCGAGGCGCAGCTCCTTGCCGAAGCCGGGCTGCGTCGCGATGCGCAGCTCGACCTGGCCGAGGTAGGTGTCGCCCCGGTTGGCCAGGCGCACCCGCTTGATCACGGGGATGCGGTTCTGCAGCAGGGCGTAGTTGACGGTGGCGTCGGCGAAGAACTCGACCGAGACGGCGGGGGGGCCTTCGGCGGTGTCCGCCGGACCCGGCGTCGGCGCGGAGGGCGTCGGCGCGGAGGCGGTCTCCGCTGCGGACGGGGAAAGCTCGGGCACCTCGGGATCGGCGGAGTCGGTGGGTTCGGATTCGGTCACGGCGTCGCGGTCGGTGGAGCTTTCTGGGTGGAGCCGTCGCGCATGGCGGGCGCCGCGCGCGACGGGGAACGGGCACGACAATGAAGAGCCTCGCGCGGAATGCGCAATCGATTCCGCAATGGCATCGGCACGTCTGTTGCGATGCGGGCGGGAGTTTCGGAGGGTAAGGTGGAGAATGCCGCGCAAGCCATCTAAACGGAAGAAAACTGTTTGCCGCCGTCGCCGCC
>SLGN01000277.1 GCA_007123695.1 Verrucomicrobiales bacterium | reverse complement strand
CTCGCCTCGGCGGGAGACCGCAGCTACCGGCTCGGTCCCGGCACGATCACCCTCGCGGGAGGCACCCTGCGCCAGCAGGCCGGCGGGCTCGAGGCAGATGTCGCGACCTTAGCAAACGACGTGCGCGTATTGGGAAATTCGCGCATCGACGCCCGCGGCGATTCCACCTTGGTCCTCGAGGGGCTCCTCACCGGATCCGGAAACCTGCAGAAAGGCGCGGGCGGCATCGTCGCGCTGACCCGCGCGAATCCCTTCAGCGGGAACGTCGCGGTGACCAACGGCCAGCTCCGGCTCGACCACGTCGGCGCCCTTGGTCGGGCCGGGACGGTCCGGGCGGAAACGGGCGGCACCATCCAGCTCAACGTCCCCGGGTCGGTCGGGTGGAGGATCGGCAGCGGGGCCATTGTCCTCGACGGCGGTCGCCTCCGCCAATCTTCCGGCACCTCCTCCGACGTCGCCTCCATCGACCAGAACATCCGACTCACTTCCAACGGCGGCACCGTGAGCGCGCAGGGCGACTCGCGCATGTTCGTGCGGGGCGACATCATCGGCCCCGGCGACCTCACCAAGGGCGGCGGCGGCGAACTGCGATTCCTCGGCGGGGAGAAAAGCTACACCGGCGAGACCAACGTGGAGAACGGGCGCCTCCGCATCAACGACGACGGCGTGCCCGTGGCGACCACCGCGATCAATCTCGGCGGCGTGGGCGACAGCGGCAACTTGCGCTTCGGACAGCGCCGCGTTCGCGTTTTTTCCCTCGGGCGCGGCGGACGTGCGCCAATCCGCTTCGTCAATGACGGCGGCAGCATCGAATACACCGACGAGTTCGGCGCCGTCCTCACCAACCCGGTCGAAGTCGGCACCCAGGGCAACCTGCGCTCGCGCGAGGAAGGGTCGGTCTTCGAGTTCACCGGTCGCATTTCCGGTCCTGGCGACCTCGACATCAACCGCGGCAGCGGCGGCAATCCTCGGCAGCTCGGCACGGTCTACCTCACCGGCGATGCCTCGGGTCTGTCGGGCAACGTCGATGTCTACCAGTCAATCCTGCGCCTCGGGCGCAGCACCACACTCGGGGCGAACCAGTTCAACCTCCGCCGCGGTGCGACCTACGCGCCGGAGATCGCATCGGCGGACCAGTATTCCCGCATCGCCTCCAATGGCGCTTCGCTCGCGGCGGGCGCCAGGATCGTCCCCGTCTTCGTCGGAGGGCTGCCGGGCGGGACCACGCGCCTCGACCTGATCACCGGTCCCACCGTCGATCAGGGAGCCATCGTCGAGGACAACGCCCTCGTGAATTTCCGCAAGCAGTCGGGCCCCATGGGATTCAGCCTGCTCGCCAACGTCGACTACCGGGGGCGCGATCTCGGACTGAACCGCATCCAGAGCGCGGTAGGCGAATACTTGCAGACCACCGACGGTTCGGCCGCACTTTCCACGGTGCAAGGATACGCGTTGAACCTCGGCACCGGCGACGAAGTCGCTGATTTCTACGACGCCGTCGCCGCCGAGGAGGTTGCGGGAATGATGGACTCGGTCCTCTACTCGGCGCAGGACCGCCTGCGGCGTCTCGTCCGCGCCTCGCCGCAGGTGCAATCGCAGCTCGGCCTGCGGGGCGCCCTCGGCGTGGCCCCCATGGCGCCGGGGGAGGCGCGAGGCGGGAAGGAGGACCTCGGCGCGAAATCGCCCTTTGCCGACCCCTCCGACCCAGGGTGGAACACCTTCACCGACGTGTACTCCCAGCGCGGCTGGCGTGCCCGCGAATTCGAGCTCGGAGGCTTCCGCGAGGTGAACAGCTCCTTCGTCTTCGGCGCGGACCGCGAGGTCTCCGACGGATTCGGCGTCGGCTTCTTCGGTTCCTACGAGCGGGCCCGGATCGACTTCGACCGCGGTCGCGGCTGGGCGAACTCCGACACCGTCGGCTACGGGGCCATCGCCACCTGGATGCTCGACGGCGCCACCATCGCCGCCGCCGTGCAGCATCAGCATCATTCCTTCGCCATGGAGCGCCATTCGGACCTCGGCACCGCCCGCTCCCGCCCCGAGGGCGACCAGCTCGGGCTATTCCTCGAGGGGTCGGCGCAACTGGGGGCGGGAGACCTTTCCATCGTCCCCTCCGCCTTTGTCCAATACAACCATCTCTGGATCGACGGCTTCCGCGAGACCGGAGCCCCCATCTCCCAGCAGTTCGGACGCCTCTCGGCGGACAGCCTCCTCGCCGGGGTCGGTCTGCGCGGGGGGTACACTATCCGGGGGAACGTCGCCGCCCTGCGCCCCGAGGTCTTTGTGGAATACCGGCACGAGCTGCTCGACGCCGACCGCTCCATCGCCTCGACCTTTCCAGGCGCTTCCGGCACGCTCCGCTTCGACACTCCCGGCCGCAATCCCGGCTTCTTCGCCACGGGCGTCGGCATCAACGCCGCCTTCAGCGACAACACCTCGGCCTACGTCCAGTACGAGGCGCAGCTCATCGAGGGGCAGACCCGGAACTACGGAATCTTCGGCGGCTTCCAGTGGCACTTCGACGAAAATCCTCTTTTCAAGAATCCCGACCTCGTCTTTCTGGAGGAGGATCGCTCCTTCCGCGACGGTCTGCGCGGGACCGTGATCGGCAACGCGATCGAAGCCATCAACCTGCGGGGGCTCGTCATGGTGCAGCACGACCACGCGGAGACGCGGAGCGAGCCTGGCGCCGACCCCGATCCGCGCAGCCCCGAGTCGGCCGACAACTGGTTCGTCCGACGGGCCCGCCTCTCCGCCGACCGCGACCTGCCTCTCGGCTTCAACCTCGCCACCGGATTCCAGTTCACCGGCAAGGACGAGGACTTCTCCGACTTGCAGCTCTTCAACCTCGAGCTCGGGTGGGATCTGTTCGAACCTTTTACCCTCAAGGCCGGTCTGGCCCGCGTGCCGCTGGGCTGGGAGGACACGACCTCCAGCATGATTCTCAAGACCGTTGAACGTTCCGCCGCGATGCGGGCCTTCGGCCGCCTCGGCGGAGACGACATCGGGCGATTCCACTGGCTCACCTCGGCCAGCGGCCGCTTCCGCGAACTCTACACCAGCCACACCGGACCGGTTCAGCGCTACGACTTTCACTACGAGTTCGCCGTAGCCAACCCTCGCGAGGGGCACGACGTGATCTGGAGAAACGATCCCACCGGCCTGCCCCGATGGCCCAAGCCCTCCCTCTACCTGCGTCTCCACAACGAGCTGCGCACCGAGTGGGGCACCTTCGACTTCGGCTCCGACTTTGCCGACATTCCCACCTTCCGGGCGCGCTCCACCAACGAAATCACCGGCGCGACCGCCTTCTCCCCCTTCCTCAACTACAACCGCGGCTGGTTCAACATGATGGCCATGTGGACCGAGGCAAAGTATCGCCGCGACGAGGACAACGGAGGCGAACTGCGCCGCCCCACCGGCCTCACCCTGACGCCCAGCTTCCAGCTCACGCCCAAGCTCGAGCTCGTGGGAATGTATTCGTTCTTCGACACCGACGGTGATTTCGCGGTGCGCCTCAACCAGGTCGCCCGCAACGCTCCCACCGCCTACCCGGGCAACCGTCGCTTCGACGAGGTCCAGCAATACTACGTGGGGCTCAACCACTACATCCGCGGCGACGACCTCAAGGTGATGTACGGAGTCGAGAACTCCCGCGCCAGCGGCACCCGCGAAGACCGCCCCGTCAGCGCGGAAGAGGCCTGGGCCTTCCGGATGCGGGTGCAGATGCGCTACTGACTGCTCTCGACGATCGCGTAGACCTCCACGCCATCCGCATCGGTCTCGGTGCGGTATTGCGCTCCCGGCGCGGCTTTCTCCACAAGCCGTGCGAAGTGCTCGGGCGTGCGGTAGATCAGTTCCCAGTCCATCACGAAAGTCATCCAGCCGCGGATGGGATTCCGCGTCGTGAAGTTGCTCACCACGAGCGCCCCGCCCGGTGCCAGCAAACTGTGGAGGTAGCGGACCACCCTGACGATGAGGCGGTCGGAGAGGTAGTCGAAAAGACCGGCGCAATAGACGTGGTCGTAGCCGCCGCCGGGATCGTAGCCGGCGCCCTCGGCGAGTCCTCCGGCACCCCGCGAACGGCTCGCGAGATCCAGCACGGAACTCTGGTGCATCTCCACGGAAACCCCTTGCGGCAAGGCGCCCAGTGCCGCGAACTGGCGCCTTGCCTCGGCAAGCGTCACTTCGGAAAAATCGACCATCACGAACTCGGCGCTGCCGGTGGCGGGCGGCGACTCGATGAAGCGCTGGATCTCGTAGGCCACCCCGCTCGCCATGCTGAGAACTCGGGTTTTCCGCCCCTCCGCTGCGCATCGGGCCGCAGCCGCGCGGATCTCGCGGTCGAGCAGCGCCACCCTGTAGCGGTAGGCTTCGGCCGCCCCGCATCCGAGGATCCACGAGTTGACGATCCGGCCGTAGAGCGAATGCCCTTCCCAGGGATTCCCGAGAATCTGCCCGAGCATGCCGTAGTCGCCCGGCACCCCGATGGGACGCTCCACCACCCGCGCAAGGAAGGGTGAGCAGAGAGCGGAGGGAAAGAGGAATTTCCTCGCGAATTCCTTGCCTTCGCGTCCGAGGCCGGCGGCGAGAACCTCGTCGGCGGCCGTCTCGAAGCGCAGGACCGCGTCCCAAAAGCGGGGACCGTGCGAAGCCGAGACCCCTTCCACGATCTCCGTCTCGCGCCGGAGGGCTTCCAAATTTCCCGGGGCGGGTGAGGGAGGGCGCCGCATCGAGACCTCGTGCTCGACCTCCCGAAGGATGCCGGAAAGCTCGTGGACGGCGCTCCGGAAGCGCTCGGGCAGGCCAAGGCCGCAGGAGACGGGTGGACCGGAATCCCGGTCCGGGGTGGACTCGACGTCCGAAACATCCTCTCCCGCGAAGGCCCCCTCGACCGTGTGCCACAGCCCTGGAATGATCACCTCCGTCTCCACTACGCCGCCGGCGAGGGTGATGCGGTCGCCGACGAAACCCGAGGGCGAGGATAGGAGCTGGCGACCGAAATGGAAGGAGATGTCGGCCAGCTTCGTGCCTGAAGCGAGTCTAGCCGAGCCCGGTAGATCGACCACGACCGACTGGGCGCTGAAGCGCACCAGCCGACCCGCGAGGCTGCGCTCGTCCGGCAGCGTGGCGCGGAAGGATCTCGCTTCGGATGCGATCTCCGACGCGGTCGGGTCGGCTTCCATCGGAGCCGTCTCTGAAGCGAACGAGGCTCGCGGCAGCAGCGACGCAACCGCTTCGCGAATCTCCAAGGGCCCCGCCGGCTTGGTCAGGAATACCTGCGCCCCAAACGCGAGGGCGCGCTCGGAAACCTCGGGATTGCCGAAGCCCGTCAGGAAGATCACAGGCAGATCCTCGCGGCACCCGCGAATCTCTTCAAGCACGGCGAAGCCGTCTCGGACCGGCATGCGGTAGTCCAGCACGACGAGATCGACGGCGTCGAAATCGATGGCTCCCGGTTCCGGAGCGCCGAATTCATGAAGCACTCGAAAACCAGGGCCGAGGGATTTCTCGACGAGACGGCCCTGTGCAGGATCGTCGTCGATGACGAGCACCTTCGGCGGATTGGCACCACCCTGCCTCGAGACTGTCTCCGCCGGAATCGAATTGCTTCTCTTCTCTTCGAGTAGGATCCTCTCGGAATCGAGTTTCCGATCCAGGGTTTTCTCAGGAGTGAGGTCGAATTTTCTCATTTTCGGTACTTCTGTCGATATGCTTCGGTTTCTCAAATTCCCGTCGGGAAAGCAATTCAAACTAAGTTCTGCAGCGTAGGAACCCCAGGGGCGCCTACGTAGAAATGTATAGGAAAGCGAGAGATCCCGTAACGCCGAAAAATTAAAAACTTCGAGCCTCGCAGAATTGCGAGAATCCGAGGACCGATTCCGCTGCGAGGATGAGCTCGACTTGGCGAACCTGTCGTGGGAGGAGCTGCTCTAGGTGCGGAATGCCTGGCTCCGGCAGGCGGCGGCAACCGACGAAGCGGATGCGCATCTCTCCGCAATCTAGGATTGCCTGTTGAAAAACCCAGAAACGAAAAATCCTCGATGGTTTGGAGCATTGACGTCAGCGGCTTCGCCGACTCCATGGGGGCGGCCCCTTCGGGCTGCGGCCATTTTCCCGACTGGCTTCGTTGCTCCTCAGTCGTGGAGCCCTCTCCACTTCTTCCTTGCGCCTTGCCAGAAGAAATCATGGCTCGCAGTTTTCCATTCCGGGGTTTTTTCAACAGGCTCATAGACGGCGCTACGAGACGATCCCGGGAAGGAACGGACACTTCCGCGCCTATGGCGCCAACTGTCCCTCCATGGTATGCTGGGGTGATGGTCCGCGACCAGGGGGCCCGCTCTGAAACGCTCCGCCGCCCTCATCTCCCCTTCCTTCCCCGCCCACTTCTCCAATGCCGATCCGTCGCCACGCGCTCCACCTCGCCTTCGCCGCCCTCCTCGCCGCGGCCTGCCCCCACGCGCTCCTCGCCGACGGGCCCCGCCCGCTGCCCGAGCCGCGCTTCGAGCCCGAGGTCGTCGCCGAGATCGGCAAGGGCTACGGGCTCAGCGTGGCCGACGTGGACGGCGACGGCAAGCCCGACATCCTCCTCGCCGACGTGTGGGATTTCGTCTGGTACCGCAACGGCGACTGGAGCCGCTTCGTGCTCGCGAGCCGCCTCGACGGGCAGGGGGCGATGAGCATCGACGCCCGCGACGCCACCGGCGACGGGCAGGTGGAGATCGCGGTCTGCACGCGGGGGCCCGACTCCGCCGTCTACTTCCTGGAGCGGCCCGTGGACCCCACCGAACTCTGGCGGCCGGTGCGCATCCCCAGCGAGCCCGAGCAGCACCGCATCGGCTGGGCGCGCAACCACGCCGGGGAGGAGCGGCTCGTCGCCGTGCCCAACCTCGGCCGCCGCAACCACCTGCGTCTGCGCGACCTGCCGCGCGACGACTACGCGAAAATCTACGCCTATCCCTTCACCCTCGATCCGGGGCCGGACTACGCGGGCGAGGTGCTGCTGGAGTCGATGCGCGACATGCACTCCTTCGCCGCCGTGCCTGGCGAGCCGGGCGGGCCCGAGCGACTCCTCTTCATCGGCATGGAGGGGGTGGAGTTCATGAGCGATTCTCCCGACGAGCCGTGGCGCGCGCGGGGACCGCGTCTGCTGCCGGGGATGACGCCCCCCAACCAGCGCCCCGATGGCTCCTGGCACGCCGGCCTCGGCGAGATCGCCGAGGGCGACGCCGGGGACCGCCGTTTCCTCGCCACTATCGAGCCGAAGCACGGACACTCCCTGGTGCTCTACCGCGCCGACGACGAGGGGGGCTACGGCGGCGATCGCGAGGTGCTCGACGACAGCCTCGTCACCGGCCACGCCCTCTACTGCGTGGACCTGCTCGGCCTCGGCTGCGACCAGATCGTGGCGGGCTGGTGGGGCAGCGGGCCCGAGGTCGGGGACTTCGGCATCCGCGTCTACGTGCCCCTCGACCCGCAGGCGAGCCGATGGACGAGCTTCCCCATCGACGAGGGCACGATGTCCTGCCAGAGCCTCCGCATCGCCGACCTCAATGGCAACGGCCGACTCGACCTCGTCGCCGCAGGCTGGTCCACGAACAACCTCGTGATCTACTGGAACCGCACCGAGCCGCCCGCAAGACAAGGAACCCGCTAAGACCACGAACCAGAGAAGCGGGCACCGCGACCGGTTCCCGACTTCCTGCTTTTGCATTCCGATTCGCCTTCTGTGAAGATCGGCGTTGACTTCGATGCCGCTTCAATGGTGAGGTTGGAGGATATTTCCAAGTCCATGGTTTGGTCGATCCACCGGCGCGGCTGGCGCGCCACCCTCGCAAAACGTCTCCTACCCCGGGGAATGGCGTTGACCTGCTGTATTTGGTTCGTTTCCATCCTGAACGGACCTGCCGGGGACGCCCCTTCCCTCTCGATTTCCTTCGGAGAACGGACGGCGGTCTTTGCAGGATCGGTCGAGTCGGAGGAGATCGCCGAGGCCCTTGTCCTCGCGGCAACGATGGCGCGGCCCGACCTGCCGATCGACCGGAGCGGTCTCGCCATCGACCCAGGTGCGAAAACTCCGGCCGCGCGCGACCTGCGCAGCCTCGTCACGGAACTCGCCCTCTCGACCCACGAGGGCCGCTTCGAACTGTGGCCGGACCGGATCGTGGTCGGAGGGCTGACGGACAGTCTCGTGACGCAGAGCGCGCTGCGGATCCGGGCCGCCGCGATCCTCGACGGGCGGAGCTACCACAATCGCCTCTGCATCGTCGATTCGGACACCTTGCCCCGTCTCGAGGTTTCGTTGGCCGACGGCAGCAAAGCCGCACCGCTCCCGGAGGCGGCGGTCGCGGCGGCGGAGAAGGAAACTCCTTTCGCCCTTCCCGGGCTTCCGCTCGAGAAGCTCCTCGCGACGCGCCAACTTCTCTGGAAAATCGATCCGCTTGCCGGGAAGGAGACGGCTCCACATCTGGCGCCGGATGTGGCCTCGGCGTCACCGGTCTCGGGGCTGGGCGAGGGAGCTCCGTCGATGGATGGGATCCAGGCCGATGCGAAGCCCCAGCTCATCTCCGCAATACCGGTGGATACGTGGACCCTCCTGCCCTCGGTCTTCTTCTCGCGAAACACCTTTTTGCCGCAGGCGAACCAAGCCGAAGTGCTCGACGCGGTCGCGAAGGAACTGCTCTCGCCCGCAAGGCTGGGAGCTCCGATCCGGGTCGAGGCGGTCAAGGCCGCCGGCGGCTCGGGGGCCTTTAGCGAATATCTCTGCGAACGGCGCGCCGAAGAGGTGCTTCGCTTCCTTTCGGAGCGGGGGGTGGAGGCGGACCGGATCTCGATGACGACGGTGGAATCGTCTTCGATGGTCGATTCGGGAGAGGTGCGGATTCTTGTGGATCTGCCGCCGGAGATGGAGGAGGAAGTGGAGGTGGAGTTGGAGCCGGCGTCGGAGCCGGGGGATCGGCAGGATTCGGAGCTGTAGGCGGGGCGGATTTCGATTTGGTGGGAGTTGGAAAACGAGAAAAACCCGGCCCCTTGCGGGACCGGGTTTTCTTTGACCACTCAACTTTGTCTGCCGACAGGCTCGGGAAGAGGCTGCGGTGACAAATTCTTTTCCGTCGAAGCGAACTCAGCGGTTCGCCATTTCGCCCTTCTGGTGGTAGGCGTTGTATTTCGAGGTGGGGACGATGAGGTCGTCGCCGGGGAAGATCGTCGTGCTGCTGCCGAGATTGTTGATGCGCTGGAGTTCGGCCATGGTGGTGAAGAAGTCACGCGCCAAGGCGTAGAGGTTGTCCCCCTTGGCCACGGTGTAGTAACCGTAGGTCTCGTCGCTTTTCAGAAGAGGGTTGTCGTATTGGAACGCGCTCGACTGCTCGGGCTTTCCGGCCTCGGGCTGGGGTGCGGAGGCTTGGCTACCGGCATCCTTCGCAGGAATCTTGAGAGCTTGGCCGAGACTGATGACGTCGCCGCGCAGACCGTTGGCGGACTTGAGGCTCTCGACGCTGGTGCCGTATTTCTTGGCGAGGGAGGTCAGGGTGTCGCCCTTGGCCACGGTGTGGACCGAGGTCGGAGCGGGGCCGGGCTTCTTCGTTTCGCCGACGACGACGGCATCCTGCTTCGCTTCCGGAGTTTTGGTGTCGGCGATCTTCTTGGTGTCGGCAGTGGGAGCGGGCTGCCCGGGAATCATGAGCGTTTCGCCGATGTAGATGGGCTGGCCTTCGCTGAGCCGGTTTGCCTCGAGAAGCGCCTTTCGCTCGATCTTGAACTTGGCGGCGATCTTGCCGAGCGTGTCCCCGTCCTGGATGACGTAGGTGGTCGAAGCCTCATCGGACGCGAGTGCCGGAGCCTTGGTTTCCGGGAGCGGAGGGCTCGGGATCTTCTCGGTCTGACCCCCGACGGTCTCGCCGGCGCGGGTGGCCTCGAGCATCGCGTTCTGCTGGTAGGCGCTCGATCCCACTTCAGCGCCGAGGGTCGCCTCGATCGAATTCAAGCGGGACTCGATGGAGTTGATCCGCGCCTCGAGGGCAGCGGTGGCGGGATCGGCGGCGGCGAGACCGCCGACGAGGAGAAACGAAGTCAGGGTGGCAAGGGTGGTCGCAGTTCGGTTCATGTGGAGAATATTCGGATAAATTAATAAACTTTTCAACCAAAATATTATGCTTTTCCAAAATTTTTAGAGTTTCCGTGAATTTTTGGCTGTATAGACCTGAAAAAGATCTCCATCTCCGCGTTGGCGAAGGAGGGCGGTGCGTTCTAGGTTCCACGTTCTAGTTTTATGCGTGATGGGAGAGGACCCCGACGATGACGAGCGTTTCATGCGCGAGGCTCTGGCCGAGGGAAGGAAGGGACTTGGCGCGACGAGCCCGAACCCGCCGGTCGGCGCGCTCGTGGTGCTGGGGGGCCGCATCGTCGGTCGGGGTTGGCATGCACGAGCGGGCGAAGCCCATGCGGAGCGGCGTGCCATTGCCGACGCGGTACGGCAGGTCGGGGCGGACGCCATCCGCGGCGCGACGCTGTATGTGACCCTGGAGCCCTGCTCGACACACGGACGCACTCCGCCCTGCACCGACGCCATCCTGGAGTCGGGCTTCGCCCGGGTCGTCGTCTCGGCACAGGATCCGAACCCCGCCCATGCCGGTGCCGGTTTCGGCCTGCTTCGCGAGGCGGGGATCGAAGTCCGCTCGGGCGTTTTGGAGCCGGAGGGACGCGAACTGATCCGCTTCTTTGCCCGACACGTGCTCTCGGGCATGCCTTGGGTGCTTGCGAAGACGGCTGCGACGCTCGACGGGCGCACCACTCTCGGTCCGGGGATGAGCCCATGGATTTCGAACGAGGCCGCACGCGAGGACGTGCAGGCCTGGCGGCGTCAGTGCGACGCGATTCTGGTGGGCGGCGAGACTCTGCGCCGCGACAATCCCGCCCTGACGCTGCGCGGCCGCTGGGCGGAAGGCAGAGTCCAGCCGTGGCGCGTCGTCCTGAGCCAAAGCGGCGACCTGCCCCGGACCTACCGCCTCTTCCAGGACGAGCACAGCGCGCGCACCCTCGTCCACGAGGGCATTTCCCTGCGCGAGTCCCTCGCGAGGCTCGGGAGCCTGGGCGTAGCGGCGGTGATGCTGGAATCGGGCGGCCGGCTTTTGGCCCATGCGCTGGAGCAGGGGCTCGTCGACGAAGTGATCCTCTACCTCGCGCCAATCCTCGGAGGCGGTGCGACGCGGCTGCTGCCGGTGGATGGCATCGTGGCGCGGTTGGAATCTCCCGAAATCGTGACCATCGGGGACAATGTGCGGATCCGGGGCCGCATCGCCCCGGGTGCGCCGACTGCGTGAAAACAAGATCCTGATTCTCGGATTCGGATTTGTCAGGGGCCCCGGTCCTGCGGTATCATCGCAAAAGCGGGGAGTGTCCCGCGGATTCCGGATAATGTTCTGGCTGCGCTGGATTTTCTACTCGTCCCCGGTCTGGCTGGGCTTCGGAGCCGCCTGGCTCTACTGCAGTGTCGCCCTTTTGGAAGTCGAGCGGGAGACCGGCGCATTGGTCTTTGCGATCCAGGAGCCGATCGCAGGTCTGGCGCCCTTTCTCCCCCACGACGGATCCGAGGGGGAGATCGCAGCCCTCCTTTTCGAACCGCTGCTGCGCCGGGACGAGCGGCAGCGGCTGAGACCGAATCTGATCGAGCGGTGGACGGTCCGCCAAGTGGTGACCCTGCGCTGCGCAAGCGAGGAAGCGGCAGGCGAGGCCGAGGCGCTCGTCGTCGCGGGCGAGGCTCTGCCCAGGGGCATCGTTCCCCTCGCGATCGAGCGCAGCGGCTCGGTTCTGGCCGTCTCCTTCGAG
>SLGN01000423.1 GCA_007123695.1 Verrucomicrobiales bacterium | reverse complement strand
CGCGGTGGACAAACTGGGGATCCTGCATGGCGAAGAGGACGGAGAGGGTCCGGCCGCGGTCGGATGCCGGGCCATCAAAAAAGCCCCGTCACCTCAACGGAGAGGAATCGACGGGGCCGCGCCTGCCGGCGACGGTGAGATTGGCCGCCGTTGCCATGCCGAGGCATGGTGCTCACGAGAGGACTCGAACCTCCACGGGTCTCCCCACTAGATCCTGAGTCTAGCGCGTCTACCAATTCCGCCACGTGAGCATGATCCGCGATCGGGCGGGTAAGAAACACCCGTCCGCAAAGATGACAAACGCTTTCTTGCAGGTCGGCCCCAATTTGAAACCGCTCCCCTCTCCCCTGCCTTCCCGGATCCCCCGTCTTTGCTCCCTATGCGGGCCGTTTACCGGCAGGAAACGTTCCGAATCGGCGGCGCCATCGCTCGGACCGGTTCTCGGTCTTTCCTTCCACGGCTGCCCACCAGAATCCTACGGGCCGCCGGCGACGACGGGGTTGCGCCGGAAGGAACGGGCCGCGAGGAAACCGGCCATCACGGCGAGGGCGGAGCTGAGAAAAAAGGGCGCGCCCGGCACCACCGCCGGAGCCTGATCGCTGAGGAAAAAGCCGAAGACCGCGGTCGCGAGGAGCGGGCCGGTCGCGCCGGCGACGCTTTGAAGGGCGGTCAGAGTGCCTTGGATTCCGCCCTGCTCGTCGTCGCCGACGGTGCGCGAGATCATGCCCTGGATCGCCGGCACAGCGAGACCGGAGAGCGATCCGAAGACGATGATGGGGTAGACGATCCAGCCCTCCGGAGCCAGGCCGTAGCCGGTGAGGGCAACGGCCATGACCCCGAAACCGAAAAGGGCGGCGCGCCGCTCGCCGATCTTGGGAATGACGCGCCGCGTCAGCCCGCCCTGCACGATCGCCGTCATCAGCCCGACCAGTGCGAGGGAAAGGCCGGTCTGCTTCGTGCCCCAACCATAGCGGTAGCCGGTGTAGAGCACCCAGATGCTGGGATAGACCTGGTGGGCGAGTCCGCTGAGGAAGTAACTGAAGGACAGCCCCAGCACGAGCCGGTGCCGTCGCAACTGGAGGAGCGCGCCCACGGGATTTGCCCTTCCTAGCTGGAATCGCCGCCGGTTCTCCACCTTGAGCGACTCGGGCAGGATGAAGAACCCGTAGAGCCAGTTCAGCAGGGTGAGCACCCCGGCGGCGATGAAAGGGACCCGCAGCCCGTAGTCGCCGAGCCATCCGCCGAGGGCCGGGCCGAAGATGAAACCAAGACCGAAGGCGGCGCCGACGAGCCCGAAGTTCATCGCGCGGCGCTCCGGCGGGCTGACGTCGGCGATGTAGGCGACGGCCGCGGCGTAGTTCGCCCCCGTGATGCCCGAAAGAATGCGTCCGACGAAGAACCAGGCCAGCGTCGGGGCCCAGGCGAGGAGGAAATAGTCGAGGCCCGAACCGAAAAGCGACAGCAGGATGACGGGCCGCCGCCCGAAGCGGTCCGAAAGATTGCCGATCACCGGCGCGAAGAGGAACTGCATCAGGGCGTAGAGCCCGATGAGCCATCCGTAGAGATAGGCGGCCCGGTCGATCCCGCCGCCGGCGACCTCTTCGACCAGCTTCGGCAGGATGGGAACCACCAGCCCGATCCCGAGGATGTCGAGAAAGAGGGTGATGAAGATGAAGACGAGAGCCGGTTTGCGGGGAGGCATCGGCCCGGATCAGGGTTCCTCGGCGAGGGGGTGGTGTCGGTTGGCGAGGGGGAAGTAGGCACGCTTCATCGTGGCGCCGGCCTGCCAGACGCCGTGGACCATTTCGAGGGCCTTCATGGCGCTCTCGCCCGAGCATTTCGGCTCGCGGTCTTGGTCGATCGCCTCGAGCCAGTCGGTCACGACGAGGCGGTTGGCGGCGTCGTTGCCGTCGAGATGGCCAACGGGTTCGTGGTAGGGCTCGGCCTTGGCGGGCCAACGCTCCCAACGCGAGACCCGTTGCGGCGAGGCCGGACTGTCCTCGACGAGGATCGAGAGGGCGGGCGGCTGGCCGGCGAAGAGCCGCACCCGCCCCGACACGCCGACGAATTCGATGCCCCAGGGTCCGTGAAGCCGGTGGAGGCGGCGGTCCGACACGTAGGAGACGTGGACGCCGGAGTCCATCGCGAACTCCGCGTGGATCGCGTCGCCAAGCAACGGACCCAGATCTTCGGATTCGGAAAGGTGGGCGTCGTCGGCGATGACGGTTTCTCCGTCCTTGGTGATCGTCGCGGTGCAGTAGCTCGCCTCTCCCGCAAAAAGCCGGACGAGGTCGAAGAGGTGCGTTCCGAGGACGAGGAGGTCCTCTCCGCCGGCACGGTGGTCCATCATGCCGAAGGCCTTGATTTCGACTAGGTCGCCGATGATTTTCTCGCGCTCCGAGAAGAAGCGCTGCACATGCGGGTCGCAGCGCATCGGATGGAGCACGGCGAGCTTGAGATTCTTTTCCTGCGCCAGGGCGAGGAGTTCGTCGGCCTCGCGCAGAGTGCGGGCGATGGGCCGCTCGCAGCAGACATGGGCGCCGGCCTCGAGAGCGGCCTTGGCCATTTCGTAGCGTTCGCCGGTCTCGCGCGGCGCCACCGCGACGAGATCGAGTTGCTCCGCCGCGAACATCGCGCGGTAGTCGGAGAAGACCGCCGCGGCCCCGGTGCGGATCTGGGCGGCGTCGAGGCCCTCGGGGTCGGCGTCGGCGATGGCGGCGAGCCGCACGCCGTCGAGCCGCTCGAAGAGACGGTCGAGCCCATGCCCGTAGCCGCCCGCGCCAGTATGGCCGATCACGGCGGCGCGGAGGTGCCGGGCCACGCCGGGCACCCTCGCCGGAACCGGATCCGGGGAGAGCGGTGGTGAAGGCTGCGGGGAAGCCGGTTCGGGATCGGGCTCGATCAGGTCGGTGGCGAATTCGACGACTCTCGCGTCCTCGGACTCGAGCGGCGTCGATGGGACGGAGTCGGCACCCTCGAACTCGATCCCGTCGGATTCCCCGTCCTCCGCATCACGGCGGTCTGCGCCGCCGGGCCGCTTGCGGGTCATCCCTGCCGCCGCCATGCCGGCGCTGCCGAAAATCGCGTGTCCCTGTTTCATCTCGTCCTCAGCCATGATGGCCGCGAGAGTATACCGGGCGCTCCCTGCGGGCAACGCCCAATTTTGCAGTCGT
>SLGN01000626.1 GCA_007123695.1 Verrucomicrobiales bacterium | reverse complement strand
CGCTGATCCACGACGACCTGCCGTGCATGGACGACGACGACCTGCGCCGCGGCATGCCCACCTGCCACGTGAAATACGGCGAGGGCATCGCGGTGCTGGCCGGCGACGCGCTCCTCACCATCGCCTTCGAGATCCTCGCGAAGACCCCGGCGGCGGGGCGCTACGGCGTGGGCGACTACGTCACCGAACTCGCCGTCGCCTCGGGCAGCCGCCACCTCATCGGCGGGCAGGTGCTCGATCTGGAGGGCGAGGGCAGCGAGGTCGTCCTGACCCCGGCGCAGCTCCGCTTCGTCCACGAAAGCAAGACCGCAGCCCTGCTCGCCACCTCCGTCCGGCTCGGGGCCATGACGGCCAACGCGACGCCCGCCCGGCTCGAAGCCATCGGCACCTACGGCCGCTGCCTCGGGCTCGCCTTCCAGGTCATCGACGACATCCTCGACGTGACCTCCACCGCCGAAAAACTCGGCAAGAGCGCCGGAAAGGACGAGGCCACCGCCAAGTCCACCTACCCCGCGCTATTCGGCCTCGAGCGGAGCCGCAAGGAGGCCGCCAAGCTCACGCGCCGCGCCCACGACGCCCTGCGCCCTCTCGGGCGGAAGGCCGACCGGCTCCGCGAAATCGCCGACTACCTCCTCGACCGGGACTACTGACGCCATCGACGGCACGCACCCGTGCCCAGCGCGAAGGGCCGCGCGGCGAGGGGGTTTCCTTTTCCAAAAAAGCTCGAATCATGGCGACGTGGGCTGCACCGCCCAGCTTCACGATCCTCCACCTTCCGCATCGGCCCGCGCCCCCGGAGGATCGCTCCACGGCAGCCCGTGCGCCTCGCCCACCTCGCGGCAGGTGAGGGCGCCGCGGAAGGCGCTGATGCCCCCAACCAACTCGGGCGCCCGGAAGCAGGCCGACTCCAGCCCGGCCGTCGCCAGCAACTGCACGTAGGGCAGCGTCACGCTCGTGAGCGCCTGGGTCGAGGTGCGGGCGTAGGCGCCCGGCATGTTCGCCACGCAGTAGTGGATGACGCCTTCCTCGATGAAAACCGGATCCTGGTGGGTCGTCGGACGACTCGTCTCGAAGCAGCCCCCCTGGTCCACCGCGATGTCCACCGCGACGGTGCCCTCGCGCATCAGGCCGATCATTTCCCGCGTCACCAGCCTCGGCGCTTTCGCACCCGGCACCAGCACCGCGCCCACCAGCAGATCGGTGCGCGGGAGGATCTCGAGCAAGGCCGACTCGCTGCTGTAGAGGGTGCGCGCCGCCGGCATGGCCGTGTCCAGCCAGGTCATCCGCTCGCTCGACACCTCCAGGATCGTCGTCTCGGCCCCGATCCCGGTCGCGACCTTCGCGGCGTTCGTCCCGCAGGTGCCACCGCCGAGAATCGCGACCCGGCCCGGCAGGACCCCCGGAACTCCGCCGAGCAGGGTGCCGCGGCCGCCCGCGTGCTTGGCGAGAAAATACGCGCCCACCATCACGCTCATGCGCCCGGCGACCTCGCTCATCGGCTCGAGCAGCGGGAGCCGCCGTCCCACCCGCACCGTCTCGTAGGCGATCGCCGTCGCTCCCGTCGCCACGAGATCCTCGGTGAGACGACGGTCGGCGGCGAGGTGTAGGTAGGTGAAAAGAATCTGGCCGGGGCGCAGCATCGCGATTTCCGAAGGCTGCGGCTCCTTCACCTTCACCACGAGATCGGCGCGCCCGAAGACCTCGCCGGGGCCGTCGACGATTTCGGCGCCGGCTTTGGCGTATTCCACGTCGGTATAGGCGGCCCCCAGACCCGCCCCGCCCTCCACCAGCACCTCGACACCCTGCCGCACCAACTGCCTCGCCCCGCCGGGCGTGATGGCGACGCGGTTCTCCTGGCTCTTGATCTCGCGGGGGCAGCCCACGACGCAGCGGGAGTCGGACGGATGGCTCATCATGGGAAAAACCGGGAAGGTGCCGCCTCCGCCAATCCGGCGCAACGCATTTCGGGACGGGCGAGCGTCGCTCCCGTCTCTTCGCGTGCTCCTTGCCGCCGGGCCGCCGCTGCACTATCTTTTTCGCGGTTCC
Source organism: Verrucomicrobiales bacterium (assembly GCA_007123695.1). GTDB lineage: Bacteria > Verrucomicrobiota > Verrucomicrobiia > Verrucomicrobiales > DEV007 > Arctic95D-9. The sequence continues at coordinate 1,127 of SLGN01000626.1, read as the reverse complement.
GCACCGCTTCCGCCGCCCCCCCCGATCCAACCCTGTTTGGTCCGCGACCCAACCCTGTTCCGTCGTCGATCCAACCCTGTTCCGTCGGCTCCCTTTCCCTCGACACAACCATCCCTCACCGATGCAGATCCACCGATTCCCTTCGCTGATCCTTCCCGCGTTTCTTCTCGCCTCCTGCGCCACCGACGAACGGCACGTCGTCGCCGTGTCGGTCCCCGAACAGCGCATGGCGGTCTTCCGCGACGGCGTCCGCATACGCGACTACCCCGTCTCGACCTCGAAATTCGGGCTCGGCGACGACCGCGGCAGCAACCGGACTCCGCTGGGCGACTTCCGCATCGCCCGCAAAATCGGCGACGGAGCGCCCGCCGGCGCCGTCTTCAAATCGCGCAAGCCCACCGGCGAAGTCCTCGCCCCCGACTCGCCCGGACGCGACCCCATCGTGACCCGGATCCTCTGGCTCCGAGGACTCGAGCCCCACAATTCCAACGCCCACAAACGCTACATCTACATCCACGGAACACCCGAGGAACGCAGCATCGGTACGCCCGCCAGCTACGGATGCGTCCGCATGCGGTCCTCGGACATCATCGAAGCGAAGCCCATGTCTGCCTCTTTTTCTGCGTCTGCTACTGCGTTATAACTGAACGTAATTCGTCTTAGTTTGCCGTCAATCTCTATCTCAGCCATGCTATATTCCCCCTGTTTATTACGTTACGTTATTTGTCACCACGAACCCCGCAAACGATGCCAACACCCCGTCGTCGTCCGCCTCAAGTGTTCCCGCCGCGTAAGATACGGTCACAACTTCGCCTGCCTGGATGGTTCCTGCGTCCGGTGTCAGTTCAATCTTTGTAGCGTCTCCCGCGTCAAGTGCAGCGGCAGAAAAGTCAAGGTCTGCCCCGCCGTCACGTTGATACTTCCAGTCTCCGGCAAGCAGGTTGGTGTCGTCCATTTCTTTGCTCATAGTAACCACGATGTCATTCGTATTAAGTGCGCCTGTCTCGCCCTCCATCGCCACAGGAGCCGTCCCAAGTGTGGGCAGGCCCGTTACCTTCATCGTGGCAGAAAACGCCGCTTTGTCCTCGTACGGAGCATCCGTGCTAAGTGCTGTAACAATGCCGTGG
>SLGN01000526.1 GCA_007123695.1 Verrucomicrobiales bacterium | reverse complement strand
CTTCAGACACGGTACGATGTCCGCCAGCCAGGCGTCCATCCACAGCTTGGGCGACGCGGCGTCCCGGAGAGCGGGGGTCTTCAAAGATCACCGTCGGGCAGCATCATCGCTCCAGGCTACCTCTTGTTGCAGGTGCGTCACCGCCACCTTCTTCGGGGTGAATTCGTCGGCCGGATTCGCGGGCGGGCGGCATTCGACCAGCGGCACCTTGACCCGATGGACGACGGGAGCCTCGCCCGACCCGCTGTTCGCGAGTCCGCGGCGGACGACCTCGGTGGCCACATCCTTGAGCTTGCGGCCTTCCCGCGCGGCCCGCAGCTTCATCTCGCGCACCAGATCCACGGGGAGATCGAGAGTGGTTTTCATGAAGCATGATCTTCCAGCTTTCTGGTTTTCCGTCAAGCGTGGGTCTTGGCAGGTTCAAGAACGTGGACGGATCGATCCGGCGACGAAAGTGCGGCGCTTCACGTTTCAAGATCCGCAAGCAGATCGCCATGCCGATCTCGTACGGCTTTGAAATAGGATCGAATCGCCCCCACGGCGTGCGGTTCTTGAGTCGCAAGGCCGCTGCTGAACGCGAGCCGCAAAACGCCGTCGTGTTTCATGCCCTCGCAACCGCCTCGTTTCAGAATGTCATATCCCTGAATCTGAATTTCGCCTTCCCCATGGCCGATAAGCGCGGGAAACCAAGGCAAGAACCCGCAGGCCGCGAGCTTGACCACGACGTCCACATCGCTGAAATAAATCATCCCTGCGGCGTCGTGGCGCAGGTGATCCAGTCCATCGAGTCCTCCGACAGCGCGTCCGGATCCAGGTGCGTTTCCAATGCCGCTTTCAGATAAGTCGCCGCGTCGTCAGTTTTCTCGAGCTGCGAGACAGCGCCGTTGGCGAGAGACCACTCACCGGTGGTGAACCCGTAGTTCAGCGCCGCGACCCCCGGAGCAATCCGGTAGCTGTTTCCGAAGGATTTCGCGGCGGCGGCGAGCTGGGAAATGCCAAGGCTGCGGGTGGAACTCAATCCCAGATCCGGAAAGCCGGTGAGAAGGCGGACGGCGAAATCGTTGGCCTCCGCCTCGTCCCTCTCGTCGGAAGTCTTGTCGATCTTCTCATCGACGAGGGTCTGGCCGGGCTTGAGGTGCTGGAGGTGTACGTGGCCGAGTTCGTGCGCCACGATGAAGGCGATCCACGAAGGGCTTTTGCGCTGGTTGAGAACGACGATCACGGGCCGGTTCCCCACCATGGTCGTCAGGGCATCGGGCCTCTTGGCCCCGGACGGGAGGTTCCGAAGATGAATCACCGGGATTCCCAGCGACCAGGAGGCATCGAGAATGTGGCGCAGACAGACCCAAGGGCGGTCGGATCGGGCGAGCAGTTCGGCCCTCCACTCTTCGGGCAGAGGAATGGCCTGGACCGGCGCCTGCTCCGCAAACGCCGCCGCGACGGCCCTGGCGACGCCGAGCGCGTAATGGGTCGCAAGGCAGACGTCCGACTCCGAGACGCCCTTCGCCTTCTTGTATTTGACGCCATCGCCGCGGATGAAGGCGGGCTCCCGCTCCTCGTCGAGGAGGCTCGCGAGACTGAACCCGAGCCGGGCGCAAACGAAGGAGGCGCCCTCGCGGAATCCTCCGGGGGACTCGGCGATGGAATCGTCCCACCACGATGGCAGTACCGTCCCATCGAGAAACTTCCGCTTCACGCCCGCCTTGGAGAGACGGGCGCGGAGCTGCTTCATCGGATTCTTGCTTTTGGCGTTGGTCTTTCCGGCTGGCACGGGTTGGTTCTGACTACACCCATCATACGGGCGATCCAGGTGCGTTGGCAAGCCCCATCGGGCCTTCAGCGGCGAATTGCGGACGAGACCTCCTTTGCGAGGGGCGTCAGCGCCCTTCCGCCTCGCCGCACGCGTCGATCTGCCCGGTGACGGCGGCGGAGATCAGAGGACCGCGGCATTTCCGCCCGTCCCGCCCCCCGCAACATGGCGCAGGCATTCCTCGGCGCGTGCCCGGATTCCCTCGGCCAGCTTTCGCAGATAGGCGCGCTCCTTTCGCCCGGAAACGCTCATCGCGGCACCGACCGCCTTGACCGCGTCGGGCATGGCCGCGGCCATCCGCGCGATGCGACCGCCGACCTGCGCGGGATCGAGCCTCCACTCGGCGGCGGCCTTCTCCCAATGGCCCTTTCCGATCTTCCAGAGCAGGTAGTCGCCGCCGATCTTCATCGCGAGCTTGGCTTTCCTTGAGTCATGCGGATAGGGTAGGATCGAGATCAGGTCGTAGCAGGGGGCGAGGCGGACCTGGGCGCCTGCCGCGAGGAGCAGGCTGAAGTTCTTGGCGTGGGCATCGGTGCCGCCAATCAGAAAGTTGTAGATCAGGGCGTCGAGGAAATTGGCCTCGTCCTGGCTCGCCTGGCTGGAATGTTCGCGGATCAGCGCGAAAATTTCCCTCGCTGACGGTCCTCCTTCGCTTTGATACTTGCTCTCCGGCGGCCTCGCGAGAGCTTGGCAGGCGTCTTCCTGGTGAACGCGGACCAGCCGCCCGCCGAGACGGATGCGGTCGTAGCGCTCGACGATGATCACCGGTCTCTTCCCGATCGTTTCGGTCCACGAGCGGGCCGTCCTGAGACCGAGCCGCGCTGCCAGCCTGAGACAGAAATGCTCGTTGACCTCGAAGGTCTCGAACTCTCCACGGTTGGGTTTGAGAATGTGGGTGGTCGGGGTCGCCCCCTTCGGGATTCCCCAGCGGCCGCTATCGGGATCGCGGTAGAGGGCGGTCTTCGCCTGGGCCCCGGCCAGGCTGAAATGCCCGTCGTCGCCGCCGCGCCGCGCCACGGACCGATCGCGGACCAGATCGTCGATGCGCTCGGCCAGCTCGCCTTCGTCGAGCCAGTCGATGCCTTCCGGGGGCGAGCCTCCGAGCCATGGCGCGGCACGCTCGGGCGGCACGAACTGGATCGCCCCGGCGCATTCCTCGCCCACATGGGCCAGCAGGCGGAACGGATTTCGCGGCGAAACCTGAAACCGCCGGGCCCAGCGCCTCAACACCTCGGGGTCGTCGGGCAGCAAGCCGGAGAGGAAGGGGTGGACCACTTCGTCGGGATGGTCCGGCCGGGCCAAAGGCATCGACAGCGACAAGGGGAAGGCGCCGGGATCGCCGCGCCACTCGTCGGCGTAGGCGAAGCCGAG
>SLGN01000290.1 GCA_007123695.1 Verrucomicrobiales bacterium | reverse complement strand
GATCTGGCGGACCTTCATCGGCTGCGGCGCCATCGACTCGAAGACGACGCCGCGACCGGCTTCGGGAAAGGACCTCAAGGCCGCGCTCCGCCAGAATCCGGCATACGTCTTCACGCTGATCCACAAGTTCAACCAGCCGGTGGACGGAAGCGAGCCCTACAGCGAACGCGACGACATCATTGTGATCTCCGACGAGGCCCACCGCACCCAGGCGGGGCGCTTCGCCCGGAACATGCGCATGGCGCTGCCCAATGCTTCGTTCATCGGCTTCACCGGCACCCCCTTGTTCAAGCACGACCAACTGACACGCCGCATCTTCGGAGGCTACATCTCGCGTTACGACTTCAAAAGATCGGAAGAGGACAACAGCACCGTCAAGCTAGTCTACGAGAACCGCGGCGAAAAGCTGGGCATCGCCCGGCTCGACCTCAACGACCGCATCGCCGAAAAGATCGACGACGCCGGTCTCGATGCGGACCAGGAAGCCTTGCTCGAGAAGCTCATCGGTCAGGATTACGAGGTGATCACCGCCGACGACCGTCTCGACAAAATCGCGGAAGACTTTGTAGACCATTGCACGAGGCGCTGGCAGTGCGGCAAGTCCATGCTGGTGTGCATCGACAAGATCACCTGCGCCCGGATGCTCCAGCGCATCCAGCCTCGCTGGGAGGCGAGGCTTGCCGCTCTGCGGGACTCCATTTCCAGATTGGAGGGCGCGCTTTCCGCCGCCCCGGACGCAAGCGGAAGGGAAAAGCACGAGGGGGAGCTGGAGCGCTTGCACGCGCAGGCGGAGTGGATGAGGTCCACCATCATCGAGATCATCATCAGCGAGGCCCAGAACGAGGCCCGCGATTTCTCGAGATGGGGCTTCGACATCCTGCCGCATCGCAGGGTGATGAAGAACGGGTTCGAAACCGCCGACGGGAAGCGGTTGAACGTGGAGGACGCGTTCAAGGATCCCGACCATCCCTTCCGCGTCGCCATCGTCTGCGCGATGTGGCTGACCGGCTTCGACGTGGAGTGCCTCGAAACGCTCTACATCGACAAGCCGCTGAAGGCGCACACGCTCATGCAGGCCATTGCCCGGGCCAACCGCGTCTATCCTGGCAAGGCCTGCGGAATGGTCGTCGATTACAACGGTATGCTGAAAAGCCTGCGCGAGGCCCTCGCCCAATATGCGACAGGCGACGGCACGGATGACGAGCAAGAACCGGCCATTCCACTCGAGGCTTACGTGCCTGCGCTCGTCAATGCGATAAACGCTGCCGAGGATCATCTTCGCAGTGTCGGGTTCGAACCCGATCAACTGACGACCGCGACAGGCTTCGCCAAAACCGCCGCTCTGCGTGCGGCAGTAGATGCCCTATACACGACCGACGAGGCAAAACGGCGCTTCCAGATCATGGCGCGAGAGGTGTTTTCGTTGATGAAGACGCTCATCATGGAGCCATCCGTCCGCGCCTACTACGTGCGGCACGACAATCTCGAAGCCATCTACCGGAAGCTGAACGAGCGCCGCGATACCGCCGATGTGTCCCAGGTCCTCAAGGAACTTCACAAGATCGTCAACGAAGCAATACGGGCCGAGGCACCCGGTGACGACCAAGCGGAAGGCCTCCGGGTGGATCTCAGCCAGATCGACTTCGAAAAGCTGCGTGAAGAGTTCGCCGCGAAAGTCCAGCACAAGCGCAAAGCCGTGCGCGACATCCGGGATCTCGTCGAAGCGAAGCTGGCAGAGATGATCAACGGTAGTCCGATGCGGATGGACTACTACAAGAAGTATCAGGCCATCATCGCCGACTACAACCGGGAAAAGGACCGCACCGCCGTCGAGGAGACCTTCGCGAAGCTTGTGAAGCTCGTAGAGGATCTGGACGACGAAGGCCATCGCCACGTGAGGGAAGGCTTATCGGAAGATGAACTTGGTTTCTTCGACATTCTCCTAAAGGGAGCGATGTCGAAGGCTGACCGAGAGAAAATCAAACAGGCCAGCCGCGGGCTGTTGGCAGCGATCAATCAACAGCTTGAAGAGACGCCCGACTGGACTGTGAACGCCGCGACTCAGGCGGATGTCAAGGTTCTGATCCTCGACGAACTCTACACGCGGCTCCCTCGTCCGCCGTTTACGGAAGAGGAAACCGAGGCGCTCGCCGATGACGTCTACGAGTTCGTGTGGCAGAAGAGCGCCGTAGCCGCGTGAACTTTCCAGGCCGTGGAACGTCCGCGTTTGAATGCGCCGTGCCAGCGCCCGGCTTGCTCCAGATCACCGATCACCATTGCGGAACCTCGCCGAAAGACAGGCGGAGGGGTTCGAAGGCGGCGACCGCGCCGACGGTGGCGCCGTCGCCGAAGCAGGCCAGCCGGGCGGACGGCTCTGCCGGCGCGAGGTAGCGGTCGGGCCATTCGCCGGCGAAGCCGACTTCGATGCTCCGGGGGGAGAGCTGGAAGCCCTCGCCGCTCGCCTTCATCCGCGCCTCCTTCGCCGTCCAGAGGCGGAAGAAGGCGAGGTGGCGGCGGTCTTCGGGAAAGCTCCGCATCCACCGAATCTCGGCCTCGCGGAAACATCGGCGCGCCAGGGCATCGAAATCGACACGGCGGTCGTGACGCTCCACGTCGATGCCGATCCCCCGTGCCGCCGCGACTCCGCCCGGGCCCGATGCATCGGCGAGCGCGAGCGCGGCGCGGTCCTCCGAATGGGAAAGGTTGAACTGGAGCGCTTCGTCATCCAATGTGGGCTTCCCGTAGGGACCGGCGACGAAGCCGAGCGTGGCCGGCTCGCGCTCCAGCCGTCGTCCCAGCACCCCGCGCAAGAAGCCGCGGCCGCGGATGTAGCGCCGCCGATGGACGTCGAAACGAAAGGCGGCGGCGCGTGCCCGCTCGTCCTGCGAGAGCCACGACTCGGCGAGATCGAGCGGCAGGACGCCCTCTTCGTCGAGGGAGAAGGCGAAAATCTCGACGGCACAGGCCGTCGGAGATCCGGGATCGTTCTGGGGCATGGAAAGGGAACGGTGGCGTGCCTCCTCGTGGCATCCGCCAAGACAAATGCGAGATCGGTGAATTCAGCGGCGCCGGTTCGGTCTACGGAAGGGGCGCTGAAGAATGTTCGCGACGGCACGGTCCCGGGCCGCTGGGACATCAGCGAGAGCCACGTCGCAAAAAAACCTCTGCCTCGCCCGGCGGCGAG
>SLGN01000710.1 GCA_007123695.1 Verrucomicrobiales bacterium | reverse complement strand
CGAGAAGCGAGCGGCAAAGCCCGGACCGCCCCGTGCCGGGACCTTCCACTTGCTCGAAACCGTCGCCGAGCTGATGCCTGAATTCGCCCCCGATCCCTCCACGATCACCTTCCTGCAGCGGATCGTCGATCACCCCAGCAGTTCGACGCAATTGGAACGGGCCTTGGAGCTTCAGGTCCGATTTGGGCTCGAGCACGAATACGGCGCCGAATCCATTCTCGAATCCTGGCATTCGACGCTTCGAGATTCGTGTCCGCATTGAAAGCATCTTCGACCTCCGACCAAACCACGCGGCAGAAGGTCTCACGCCCTCCTTTACTGGACGCGGCCGGGCAGCGAAAACACTTTCAACGCAGCTGTAACGAAGCTCGTGAGAGCTTCGACCCATTCGGTCCGGCCCGGCAGAAGGCAAAACCTTCTCCCGCGTCGGTATCCCGAACCCGCCCCCGCACTTCGCACACCCGTCAAAAAGATCGCGCGAACCTATTCCGGCTGACCTTTCGGCTGAAGCCTCCACACCAAGGCTCCGCGCCCGGTGCGACGCGCTGCAAGGAAGACCGTGAGACTTTCACCCGCGCCACCCCCAGCGGATCGAAGCCCTCACGAGCTTCGCTACCGGGGCACGGAAAGCACATTCTCGATTCCCAGGCCCCGCCACCCTCCTCCCACGAACCTCACATCAATCGCGACCCGTGAAGAGCCTCCCCACGTCGAGAGCCTTGTACCAGTCCCGATACAGACGCAGCGTGCGGCTGCGGGCGGCATTCATGAAAACGGCGCATTTCTCCGGGTTGTTGAGGTCCTCCCAGCGCAGGGAGAAGGCGAGGCGTTCCTAGGGATCTTCCAAGAATGAATCGGCGGACGCGAGTTCGGGGAACTGCCACGAGGCGATCTCGCGGAGGGAAAGCGGATGGGGCGAGGGAGCGGGGTGCATTGGGATGGAAGGGCGTGTGAAGAGCAAGCTACCGGCAAGTGCGACGGAATGGGTCGCAGTCGGGCGAGCGACCTCTGCGTTAGGAAGCCGGCCCTACGTCGGGTTGCGGGCGAGCTGCGAATGGGGTAGGATCTGGGGTGATGGACGCAGCAGTATTGCAGAAGGAGGCCCTCCAGCTCCCCGACAAGGAGCGTGCCCTGTTGGCCGACAGCCTCTTGGCGAGTCTCTCACCAACGCCGTCGGACCTTGAGGCGGCTTGGGTTCGCGAAGCGGACGAACGACTGCGGGCTTTCCGAATGGGAGAGATCGATGCGATCGAAGGACACACCGCGATGGCTCAACTCCGGGCGAAATTCCCGAAATGAGACACCGGTTTTTGTCTTCGGCCCTCGCGGAATTGTCAGAGGCAGCCGCGTTCTACGATGAGAGGGTTCCGGGGCTTGGCGCCGATTTCCTTGACGAGGTGGACGCGGCGGTAGCCAGGGTTCTGCAACTCCCAGAGGCATGGAGCCGGATGCCTCTGAGGAAATTCACTTGAACCATCCATCACCTCTCGCTGCTAAGACAGCTTGGCAAATCGGCAGGTAAATGTTTTCGTGGTCTTTGACCTTCAAATACGAAAATGCCACGAATTCAAGAGGACAGATCTATGACCTGAACTTGTGAGCAGGCTGCGGTTCACATCTTTGTTTCGGATTTCGCAATCACAGGGAACGAGGCTTATGTCAACAGGCTGTTAGAATTTATTCATTTCGCTGATTTCCCACCCTCGTCATCATCTTGGATGGCAGTTCGGAGTAATCAGCCCCGAGGTGCCCATGGCACCCACAATCGCTTTGCAGATTGGTTCATAGAAATCCTCAACATTCCGCTTCCGAGCAGAAAAGTGCCAAGTGTTAATAAGGAACGAACTAGATGCACCGCTGGTTAGAAGGTATTTATCACCAGGTTCCGCCGAAACAGATCGATCCAAATCCCTTCCTTCAACCGTTTTGACATCCCCAAGACTTGAAAGGTAATTTCCCGAATTCATTGTTACCACAACATCAGGATCAAGAATCTCAACCTCACGCCGGAGAAAGTCGCCGGAGGCGGTAACCGCCGAATTGATCAGTCCCCAGTTAGCCGATGATTGTTCTGCGCTTGGGTTACTCAACTTTGATAAATTGAGCATCGCAAAACTGATTCCGTTTTCGCTTGCGAATGTGTCGCCGATCTTCTCTGCCCATGGGATTTCACCCCAATTGATGAATCCGTGGATCACACCGTATGAAATGTGCAACATGCGTGCATGGTAAAGAGCGGCGTTCAGCTTCCTCGAACCTCCGGTGATCCCGATCTGCTTCTCCTTTCGGTAACAGTTGAGTATTACGTCCAAGTAGTCCGAATGGGCAAGGCCGAGAGATTCCCTTCCAACAAACAATATCTTAGTCGGCTGACTGAAATAGTAAGGATAGAAGCCATCCCAGACGAACCCGTCAGCGAGATGCTTTTCGTCGGGAGGAAGAGCTTCCCGCATTGCTGCCTGCCAATCGTCGAAGAGCTCGATAAGAGCGCATCGCTTTTCGATCTCGTCGGCAGGGAACTGCTGTAGGCTGAGGTGAATGCCTGAATCGTTCATGGCGGAGTGCGGGAGCCGTAGAATATGGGCCAACTCGCTTAGCTTTCGGAGCAGATGATTTTGGAAGAAGGGATTCCCTATTCGGAAACGGTACACTGAGTCAGAGTCGTGTCGAACGACTACCCCAATGTTTCACCCCCCATACGCCCCCCTCATCCTCTCAATCTCCTCCATCACGCCCCTCCGCAGAGCGGCGGGCTGGAGGACGACGATCTCGGCGCCTTGGGAAAGGATCCAGTAGCGCAGGGGCCACGAGTCGTAGACGGTGGCGGCGAGGCGGGGGCCCGCTTTGCCGCGGGTGATCTTCTGATCGGCTGAAAGCGGCGTCTCCTCGAGGATGCGGGCGAGCGACTCCGAAAGCTCGGCCTTGAGCGTGACCGGCTTCCCAGCGCCGAACTGCACGCCTCCTCGCGCGAGGAAGCGGTCGAGGGTGAAGCCCTCGGGGCGGCGGGAGGGTTCCCCGGTGGCCTCGGCCGTGACGATGCGGTGGAGGGCGTAGAGGACGGGCTGCTCGTGTTCGAAGGCGGTGGCGACGAGGTAGGTCCTCACCCCCTGTTGCACGAGGGCGAGAGGATGCAGGAGCTGCTCGCGGGGCTCGTCGGCCGCGGCGAGATCGGCGGAACGGTAGGCGACGCGGAGCTGGCGCGAGCGCAGCAGGGCCTCCTGCACCTCGCGGAGGATGGCAGGCACCACCTCGGGCGGGAGGAAGGCGGGGCCGGGCGGGAGGTAGCGGACCCGCTCGCGCCACTCGGCCCGCTCGTTGCCGGCGAGGCTCGCGAGCTTGCGCCGCGCCTGCGCGAAACGTCCCTCCAGCCCGCGCACGAAGGAGGCGGGCACGAGCGGGCGCAACACCTCCTCGAGCAGCCCGAGGCTGAGCGCCTCGGCAAGGTCCATGCCGGGGATCTCGAGCTGCGCCCCCGGCTCCCAGTGCCAGCCGTAGGGCCTGGAGATCCGGTTGCAGCGCAGGGGAAAGACCTCGGCGAGGTCGGCGAGATCGCGCTCGACGGTGCGCTTGGTCACCGGGTAGCCCACCGACTCCAGCGTTTCCGCGAGTTCGCGGGCCGTCTTCCCCGGCGTGCGCGGGGGGAGCAGGCGGAGCAGCTCCCACTGGCGGGCGAGGGTGGAGTCTTTGGCGGCGCGGGGCATGGGGGGCCTTGTTCTTTGTTTCTGGTTGGTGGAGGGGGGCGGGGCGGTCGGTTGGTCATTTTATTCTGGAGGTGAATGGTTGCGACTTGTTTTGCCGCAGGGGATTGAACTGGGGATGGTCGCGTTTCGGCACGGGATCCGTCGATGGTGCCGACGGGTCGAAGCTCTCACGAGCTTCGTTACAGCTGTGCTGAAAGCCATTTCGCCACCGGTCCGATCCCACCACCCCGAAGCTCCACCTGTCAACGAAGACGAACCCACAGCGCCCCGGCTCCCTCAACGCTTCCACCGGATCGACCGGGGCAGGATGGCGGGCGGGACTTGGCGCAGGCCGGCGAGCTTCTGGCGCGACGTGTTCGACGGGTCGAAGGAGATCGACACGACTCTGCAGCCGTCGCATTTCCATCTGAGAATGGCGACGAACTCGACGGCAAAGGCGCCGGAGGGACCGCGGTAGCGGGCCTTGCCAGCCATGCAGCCCCACTCGCGCTCGACGGCGACATGGTCGACCGCGTAGCGGTAGGGGCCGCTTTCGCCGCCGCAGGGCCGGATGCGGGCGAACTCGGCGTTCACCGCCGCGAGCAGCTCGCCGCGCATGCCGGGACCGGGCTGGTAGGGTTTCGCCGAGGCGAAGCTCGCGGAGAATAGAAACCCGAGGAGAACAACAAGAATCGCGGAGAATCGGGACATCGCCGCCAGCATAGCCGAAAACCGATCCGCTGGCCACGGCGCTTGCGGACAAATTGCAAAGCGCGATTCCCATCTGCGGCGCTTGGCATTCCGCCGCGGATGAGGCATCCTTTCTACGGGCGGATCCCGCCGGCGCGTCTCCGGCCAGGCTCCGCCCCGCCCGCCCCCATGTCCACGATCGCTCCGGAACGATTCCGCCTCCTGCCCGCCGCCCTGCGGCGCATCGTCCCGATTCTGCTGGCATGCTTCCTCATGATCGCCCTGTTCGCCGCCTTCCAGCGCCGTCTCATCTACTACCCGTCGAAGGAGAGCTCCGCCGCCCTCGGGCATCTCGCGCAGCACGCGGGATTCGCCCCCCTCGAAAATCCGGCCGGGGAAACGGTAGCCTGGATCCACCTGCCGGACGACGGGGATCCGCCCGACGCCGTCTTCCTCGTCTTCCACGGGAACGCCGGCCATGCCCTCCATCGTTCCTACTACCGCAGCGCCCTCCGCCGGCTCTCGGACGACCGCTGGGCCTGCGCGGTGCTGGAGTATCCGGGCTACGGCGCCCGGGACGGGACGCCCTCGCAGCGGTCCTTCGAGGAGGCGGCCGAAGAGGTCTACGGCATCCTGCGCTCGCGCTTTGCGGCGCCGGTCTACCTGATCGGCGAATCCCTCGGCAGCGGGCCGGCCACCGCTCTCGCGGCGCAGCACCCCGAGGAGGTGCGCGGACTGCTCCTCGTCACGCCCTTCACCTCGCTTGCCGATGTCGGGCGGACCCACTATCCCTTCCTGCCGGTGGGACTGCTGCTGCGGGACAATTTCGACAATGCCGCCAATCTGGAGGGCTACGGCGGCCCCGTCGCGGTCCTCGTGGCCGGGCGCGACCGCATCGTGCCCGCCGCCCTGGGGGAAAAGCTCCTCCAAACCTACGCAGGACCCGGTCGACTCTGGTCCCAGCCGAAGGCCGACCACAACTCGCTCGACTTGTCGCCCAGCCACCCGATGTGGCGGGAGATCGCCGATTTCCTGCTGGCTGACGGGAAGGAAGGGTGAGCCGGCTTCGCGGTGTTTGCCAAGGGTCTCGCCGGCGCTCCTCTTGATCAGGCGGGCTGTGGGATCGCCGCAAACTGGCCCAAAAAGCGCAAAATCGCAGGGCTTCGGTTCCACTTCTCCGCCCGCAACCTACGCCGAAAGGGAGATCCGTTGCGCTTCCTGCCGAGATGCGGCTACATTCGCGGAGCAAGAGCGCCGCATGGGGTGGCTCGGTGGGTGTTTCCCGGATGTCCAAAAGGCGCGAACCGCCCGATGGGCCACGGGGCCGCAGCCCTGCGACGCCCATCCGCTCGAACCACGCCGACTCACGCCGATCCCGCCGCCAGAGGAATCCGACATGGAAGACTTCTTCGACGCCCGCCTCCCCTCCATCGAGCACCTGCGAGCCCGCTGCGCCCGCCGGCTGCCGCGTTTCGTCCTCGACTACCTCGAGGGCGGCTGCAATTCGGAGATCAACCTGCGCCGCAATACCGAGGAGATCCGCGAAGTCCGTCTGATGCCGCGCTACCTCGGCGATTTCGCCGGAGCCGATCTGAAGACCGAGCTCTTCGGCGAGACCTACGAGGCTCCTTTCGGCGTCGCCCCCATCGGCCTGCAGGGCATGATCTGGCCGGGCGCCACCGAGATTCTCGCGGCGGCGGCGGCGCGGCACGGGCTGCCCTTCATCCTCAGCACCGTGGCCACGGCCAGCATCGAGAAGGTCGCCGAGATCACCGGCGGCAAGGCGTGGTTCCAGCTCTACCATCCCGTCGAGGAGGAGCTGCGCGACAAGATCCTCGACCGGGTCGAGGCGGCGGGCCTGCCCGTGCTCGTCATCCTCGCCGACACGCCCGTGTTCGGCTACCGCCCCCGCGAGATCCGCAACGGCCTCGCCATGCCGCCGAAGATGACGCTGCGCAACGTCGTGCAGATGAGCCTGCGCCCCCGCTGGTCCTTCGGCCAGCTCGCCCACGGCGCGCCGGAGTTCGCCACCCTGAAGCCCTACCTGCCGAAGGGCCTCGACATGAAGCACCTCGGCCTGTTCATGAACCGGACCTTCTCCGGCCGGCTCGATCCGGCGCGGCTCGCGTCGCTGCGGGACCGGTGGCGGGGCAAGCTCGTCGTGAAAGGCCTCGTCGCCGAAGAGGACGTCGAAGCCGCGCTGTCCATCGGGGTCGACGGCGTCATCGTCTCGAACCACGGCGGCCGCCAGCTCGATGCGGGCGAGTCGACCATCGCGCCCCTCGCCCGGCTCGCGCGGCGCTTCGGCGACCGCACCACGCTGATGCTCGACAGCGGGGTGCGCGCCGGGCCCGACATCGCCTGCGCGCTGGCGTGCGGAGCCCGCTTCGCCTTCCTCGGGCGGTCGTTCATGTACGGCGTGGGCGCGCTCGGCGAGAAGGGCGGCGACCACACCATGACCATGCTGAAACGGCAGCTGCGGCAGGTCATGGAGCAGCTCGCCTGCGAACGCACCACGGATTTCCCGAAACATCTCGCCCGCTCCTGACGGCTCCTCGCTCCTCGCCCCGCTGCGGGCGGCATCAATGGCCCGGACAGGTCAAGGCCTGGCCGTTGTCGGCCGGACCGAGCGCGGCCAGGTAGGGCACCGCCGCCTCGGCCCAGGCCTGCGGACCGGGGTAGTGGGCGGCGTCCTCGCCGAAGCACGAGCGCAGCATGTCGGTGTCGATGACGCCGGGGTTGAAGGAAACGGCGGCGAGCCCGGGAGGCAGCTCGGCGGCGAGGGCGCGGGTGAGGCCCTCGACAGCCCACTTCGTGGCGCAGTAGGGAGCGACCTCGGGCGAGACCGAACGGCCCCAGCCGCTGGAGAAGTTCACCACCACGCCGCTGCCGCGGGCGATCATCCCCGGCAGGAAATGGCGCACGAGGTGGAAGCAGCCTTTCACGTTGACGTCGAGAACCTCGGAGAACTCTTCGGGCGGGACTTCCCAGAGCGGAGCGTTGGCGTTGATGAGGGCGGCAGAGTTCACGAGCAGGTCGGGCGCCCCGAAGCGTTCCCCGACCTCGCGGGCGAAGCGGGCGACGGCGGCATCGTCGGCGACGTCGAGGGGTGCGAACCACGCCTCGGGCTGCCCGGCGCGGCGCGCGTCGGCGAGTTCTTCGGACAGGGAGGCGAGCGCCTCGCCGCTGCGGGCGCAGCCCACGACGCGGTCGCCCCGCGCCGCGAAGCCGAGGGCCATGGCCCGCCCGAGCCCCCGCGAGGCGCCGGTGACGAGAACGAGACGGGAAGAGGCGGCCATGCCGGGCGTGGGATCGTCGCGCGGCGCGGCCCGTCAGTAGACGTCGCGCTGGTAGCGCCTCGCCTTGCGCATGGCCTCGAGGTAGGACTTGGCCTCGTCGGGGGATTTCCGGCCGTGTTCGGCGATGACGTCGAGCAGGGCCTGGTGGACGTCCTTTGCCATGCGGGTGGCGTCGCCGCAGACGTAGACGTGGGCCCCCTGCTCCATCCATCGGTAGATCTCGTCGCCGCGCTCGAGGATGCGGTGCTGCACGTAGACCTTGTGCCGCTGGTCCCGGGAAAAGGCGAGGCTGAGGTCGGTGAGGATGCCGCTCTCGAGATAGTCGAGCCATTCGAGCTGGTAGAGGAAGTCGTAGGTGAAGTGCTGGTCGCCGAAGAAGAGCCAGTTCTTCCCCTTGGCGCCGCGAGCCTCGCGCTCCTCCACAAAGGCGCGGAAGGGGGCGATGCCGGTGCCGGGCCCGATCATGACGATGGGGGTGTCGTCGCCGGGGGGCAGGCGGAAGTTGTTGTTGTGGTGGAAGTAGACCTTGGCGGTGTCGCCGACGGCGAGTTCGTCGGCGAGGTAGCAGCTGCACACGCCGGTGCGGTCGCGCCCGTGGCTGTGGTAGCGGACTGCGGCGACGGTGAGGTGGACTTCGTCCTCGTGCTTCTTCGGGCTCGAGGCGATGGAGTAGAGCCGGGGAGCGAGCTTGCGCAGGATTCCGGTGAAGCTTTCCGGGGTCCAGTTCTTCGCCGGGTAGGCCTCGAGCAGGTCGATGAGCTGGCGGCCCG
The DNA here is from genome assembly GCA_007123695.1 of Verrucomicrobiales bacterium. Taxonomy (GTDB): domain Bacteria; phylum Verrucomicrobiota; class Verrucomicrobiia; order Verrucomicrobiales; family DEV007; genus Arctic95D-9. The sequence continues at coordinate 3,445 of SLGN01000710.1, read as the reverse complement.
CCACCCAGGCCTTGAGGTTGGGCCGCCCCTTCTCCCCGAGCAGGGCCTGCAGCTCGGCGTTCTGGACGACGGCGTTGTATTTGTCGACGATGGCGGGCTGCAGGGTGGTGATGTCGAAGTCGTGCCGCAGGGCCTCGGCGAGGGTCTTGTCGCCGAGCTTGGCGTTGGGGCTGAGCCCGGTGGCGGCGAGGACTTCGTCGACGACGGAGGCGCGGTTGGCGGGGCAGATGCCAAGGGCGTCGCCGGGCTCGTAGACGAGGCCCGAGCCTTCGAGCGAGAATTCGAAGTGGAGGACTTCCTTGCCCGATCCGGTGCCGCTGAGGAGGACCTTGCCGAGCAGTTCGGAGGCGTAGGGATTCTCCTTGCTGAAGGCCCCGTGGCCGTCGCCGGTGCTGCGCGTGGAGACGACGGCGGGCGCGGCGGCGGACGGGGCCTCGCCGGGGAAGGCGGCGAGCGCCCCGAGCAGCCACGCGTCGAAGACGGCCTGGTAGTCGACGTCGCAATCGACGCGGTCGTGGACGCGCTCGGCCCCGAGGGCGGCGAGGCGGGCGTCGAAGTCCTTGCCCATCTTGCAGAAATGCTCGTAGCTGGTGTCGCCGAGCCCGCAGACGGAGTAGCGCACCCCCGTGAGCTTGGGCATCGCGTCCGCCATGAAGGCCTCGTAGTAGGCGACGGCGGCGTCGGGCGGATCGCCCTCGCCCCAGGTGCTGACGACGACGAGCAGGTTCTCCGCCTTGGCGAGAGTCTCGGGCTTGGCGTCGCCCATGTTGACGACGACGGGCTTGAAGCCTTGCTTTTCGGCGGTCTTGGCGACGGTGCCGGCGAGCTGCTCGCAGTTCCCCGATTCGGAGCCGTAGAGCACGGTGAGCTTGCGCTTGGCGGCGGCGGGGACAGCGGCGCCGCCGACGCCTTGGGCGACGCCGGAAAAGAAGCCGGACAGCCAGAGCGCCTCGTCGCTCCCGAGACCGGTCGCAAGCTGGGTGGCGAGCTGCTGCTGCTCGGGGCGGAGGGGAGAGTTCGAAATAGACATGGGACCGCTGATGGACGCTGATTTTCGCTGATCTTGGCGGGGGTGGCTAACTAAGTGGATGAATGCGGCGCGAGCGAAAGGGATTTTGACCACGAATGGGCACGAATTGACACGAATGGCGGACTGCTTGCGGAAAAGGGGATTGTTCTCATTCTGGGGGTTCCATCGCCCCGCCTCATTCGCAACCTCAGAATCAATTCGCAAGCTCAGAATCAATCAGCGGAAATCAGCGAAAATCAGCGGTACCCCCATTCGAGCCTTCAGCCCCCCTCGGAGGTATCCTTGTGGAAGTCGCGGCCGTCCTTGGTCTCCTTCACGTAGCCGGCGCGGATGACGAAGTCGCCGAAGCGTTCGCCCTCGGTGCGGTTCTTGGCGTAGTCGTGCAGGATGGGCTTGAGGATCTGCGGGGCGTCGTCGCCTTTGATGGAGGCGGCGTAGAGCTTGCTGAGCCGTTCGCCGGCGTGGCCGCCGCCGAGGTAGAGGTTGTATTTGCCGGGAGCCTTGCCGACGAAACCGATCTCGGCGATGTAGGGGCGGGCGCAGCCGTTGGGGCAGCCGGTCATGCGGATGGTGATGGCGTCGTGGCGCAGGCCGGATTCTTCGAGCACCTCCTCGATGCCGCCGATCAGGTCGGGCAGGTAGCGCTGCGACTCGGCGAGGGCGAGGCCGCAGGTGGGCAGGGCGACGCAGGCCATGGAGCTGAGCCGCATGGCCGAGCGCTCGTGGGCGGCGATCATGCCGAACTCGCCGAGCAGCGATTCGATCTTGGCTTTCTCGCCGGGGGCGATGTTCGCGATGATGAGGTTCTGGTTCGCGGTGAGGCGGAAATCGCCGCGATGGACCTTCGCGATCTCGCGCAGGCCGGTCAGCAGAGGGTAGTCGGGCGTGTCGTAGACGCGACCGTTCTCGACGAAGAGGGTGAAGTGCCAGTTGCCGAGGTGGTCCTCGATCCAGCCGTAGCGGTCGCCGTTGTCTTCGAAATGGAACTCCCGGGGGGCGCCGAGCGAAAAGCCGCAGAGCTTCTCGACCTCGGCGCGGAAGGCGTCGAGCCCCATGCGCTCGATGGTGTATTTCAGCCGGGCGTTGGCGCGCACCTCGCGGTTGCCGTGGTCGCGCTGCACGCGCACGACGGCCTCGGCCACGGTCACGGCCTGGCCGGGCTCGCAGAAGCCGAGGACGTCGGCGAGACGGGGAAAGGTCTGCTCGTTCCCGTGGGTCATTCCCATGCCGCCGCCGACGGTGACGTTGTAGCCGAGGACCTTGTCGTCGCCCTCGAGGATGGCGATGAAGCCGAGGTCGTGGGCGTAGATGTCGACGTCGTTGCTCGGCGGCACGGCAACGACGGTCTTGAACTTGCGCGGCAGGTAGTGCTTTCCGTAGATGGGTTCTTCGGGATCGGCGATGTCGTCGATCAGGGGCGGGTCGTAGGTGACCTTGACCTTCTCGCCGCTGCCGTCGTCGAGCCAGATCTCGTGGTAGGCGCCGGTGCGGGGGGAAAGGTGGTTCGAGACCGCGGTGGCCAGCTCGAGGACCTCGGCGTGGACCTTCGACTGGAGCGGGTTGGGGTTGCACATCACGTTGCGGTTCACGTCGCCGCAGGCCGCGAGGGTGTCGAGGAGGGCCTCGTTGATCTCGTAGATCGAGCGCTTGAGGTTGCTCTTGATGACCCCGTGGAACTGGAAAGCCTGGCGGGTCGTCAGCTTCAGCGCGCCGTTGGCGTGTTCGAGCGCGATGCGGTCCATGTCGAGCCACTGCTGCGGCGTCGCGACCCCGCCGGGCACCCGCACGCGGATCATGAAGGAATAGGCCGGCTCGAGCTTCTTGGCGCGACGCTCCTTGCGCAGGTCGCGGTCGTCCTGCTGGTAGATGCCGTGGAACTTGGTGAGCTGCTGGTCGTCCTTGGCAAGGGATCCGGTCGCCGCGTTGGCGAGCCCGTCGAGAATGGTGCCGCGGAGGTAGTTGCTCGCGTCCTTGATGCCTTCGTTCGCGGATTTGGCCATGGCTTGGGGGAGGTCGGAGGAGAAGGAAATGATTTTAAAGTTGCGTCGTTTACTTAGGTATTGTAGGAGACTCTTTGCAAGCGATTTTTCCCATGCGGCTTCCCCTCAAGACAGAGTACGCCTGCCAAGTCCTCGCGCAACTGGCGAAACGCCACGGCGAGGGCGGGGTGCGGCAAGTCGAGGAACTGGCCAGCGCGGAACGGCTCTCGCCGAACTACCTTCTCCAGATCCTCACGACGCTGCGCCAGGCGGGCCTCGTCATGAGCCGCCGGGGAAAGAACGGGGGATATCTGCTCGCACGCCATCCGGACGAGATTACGCTCGCCGAGATCGCCACGGCGATGGAGGGCGCCGCCCTCATCGAGAGCAGCCCGGGCAACGGCGGCGAATCGGCGGGACCCGTCCACGAAGCCTG
>SLGN01000210.1 GCA_007123695.1 Verrucomicrobiales bacterium | reverse complement strand
CCCGCCACCGGGTCGCCTACGTGCCCCAGCGCGAGAGCGTCGACTGGGACTTCCCCGTGAGCGCCCTCGACGTCGTGGCCATGGGCGCCTACCGCCGCCTCGGCTGGTTCCGCCGCGTCTCGCGGCACGAGCGCGACCGCGCCCACGCCGCCCTCGAGCAGGTCGGCATCGCCCATCTCGCCGGCCGCCAGATCAGCCAGCTCTCGGGCGGGCAGCAGCAGCGGGTCTTCCTCGCCCGCGCCCTGATGCAGGACGCCGACCTCTACCTGATGGACGAACCTTTCGCCGCCGTCGACGCGGCGACCGAAGAGGCCATCGTCGATCTGCTGCGGCGCCTCTCCGCCGCCGGCAAGACCTGCCTCGTCGTCCACCACGACCTCGCCACGGTGACGACCTACTTCGACTGGCTCGTGCTCGTGAACATGCGGATCGTCGCCGACGGCCCGACCGCCGAGGTCTTCACCCGCGAGAACCTCCAGAAAACCTACGGCGGAAAGCTCAACCTCCTCGAACAGGCCGCGGAGGCCCTCCGCTCCACCCCGCATTGACGAAGCGCCCATGCCCGAGGCCACGGAAATCCTCGACGTCCTCTTCCTGCGGACCCACAACACGCGGCTCGTCGTCCTCGGCACGACCCTGCTCGGCATCGCCGCCGGGCTCGTCGGCAGCTTCCTGCTGCTGCGGAAGCGCTCGCTCGTGGCCGACGCCCTCGCCCACGCGACCCTGCCGGGCATCGCCGTCGCCTTCGGCGTCTCCGTCGCCCTCGGCGGCAGCGGCAAGTCGCTCCCCCTCCTGCTCTTCGGCGCGACCCTCAGCGGAATCGCCGGCATCGGCACGATGCTGCTGATCCGCAACACCACGAGGCTGCGCGACGACGTCGCCATGGGCTTCGTCCTCTCGGTCTTCTTCGGGCTCGGCATCGCCGCCCTGAGGATGGTCCAGGACCTGCCCGGAGCCAGCGCCGCCGGTCTCGAGTCCTTCATCTTCGGACAGACCGCCTCGATGGTCCGCTCGGACTTCTACCTCATCGCGGCCGTCTCCGCCCTAGCCTCGGTCGTCTCCCTGCTCTTCCTCAAGGAATTCCTCCTCCTCTGCTTCGACGACGCCTACGCCGCCGCGCAGGGCTGGCCCACGCTGCGGCTCGACGTTCTCCTGCTCGCCCTCGTCACCGCCGTCACCGTGATCGGCCTGCAGGCGGTCGGACTCGTCCTCGTGGTCGCCTTTCTCATCATTCCTCCGACGGCGGCGCGCTTCTGGACGCAGCGGCTCGCGCCGATGCTCCTGATCTCGGCCGGGGTCGGAGGCGCGAGCGGCTGGTTCGGCGCCTCCCTCAGCGCGCTCGCCCCCGGACTGCCGGCCGGGGCGGTCATCGTGCTCGTCGCCGCGGCGCTCTTTCTCGCCAGCATGTTCTTCGCCCCGGCCCGCGGCGTGCTGCCGCGCCTTCTCAACCAGGCCGCGCTGCGCCGCAAGGAAGACCGCCAGCATCTCCTGCGGGCCGCCTACGAGATCCTCGAGGCCCGGGCCGACGACGAAGCGGTCGCGAACCGGTCCTTTCCCGCAGCGGACCTGCTGAAGAAGCGCTCGTGGACGCCCCGCCAACTGTCCCGCATCCTGCGCGTGGCGAGGCGCGAGGACCATCTCGAACCCACCGAACCCGGCCGCCTCCGCCTCTCCGAGTCCGGCTTCGGAGAGGCCGCCCGCGTCACCCGCAACCACCGGCTCTGGGAGACCTACCTCATCCGCCACGCCGACATCGCGCCGAGCCACGTCGATCGCGACGCCGACCTCGTCGAGCACATCCTCGGCGCCGAACTGGTGCGGGAACTGGAGAAACACCTCTCCGAATCCCTCCGCGGCGGACCCGTTCCTCCCAGCCCCCACCCCCTCGGCCAAGCATGAACTGGGACGGCAACGATACCTGGACCGTCGCCATCGGCATGCTCTGCGCCGCCGCCTGCGCCCTGCCCGGCTGCTTTCTCGTCCTGCGGCGCATGAGCATGATGGGCGACGCCATCAGCCACGCCGTGCTCCCCGGCCTCGCCATCGCCTTCCTCCTCACCGGCACCACCGCCAGCGTCCCGATGTTCCTCGGCGCCGCCGCCGCCGGGGTCCTCACCGCCGTCTTCACCCAATGGATCAGCCGATTCGGCAACGTCGAGCGCGGGGCCGCCATGGGCATCGTCTTCACGACTCTCTTCGCCGTCGGTCTCATCCTCATCCGCCGGGCCGCCGACCACGTCCATCTCGACGCCGACTGCGTGCTCTACGGCGCCATCGAGTTCGCCCCGCTCGAGACCGTGTCGGTCGGCGGCCTCGACATCCCCCAGGCCGCGCTCGTCAACGCGGCGGCCCTCCTGCTCAACCTGACCGTCATCGGCGCCTTCTTCAAGGAGTTCAAGATCAGCGCCTTCGATCCGGATCTCGCCGTCACTCTCGGATTTCCCCCGCAGCTTCTCCACTACCTCCTCATGGTGCTCGTCGCAGTGACCACGGTGGCGGCCTTCGAATCGGTCGGCAGCATCATCGTCATCGCCATGCTCGTGGTGCCCCCGGCGACGGCCCTGCTGCTCACGCGCCGGCTGCTCCCGATGCTGCTGGTCGCGGTGGGGGCGGCGGCGCTGGCTGCCGTCCTCGGGCATGTCGCCGCCCTCGTGGTGCCGCCGCGCCTCGGATTCGCCAGCACCACCACCTCGGGCATGATCGCCTTCGTCTCCGGCGTGATCTTCCTCCTCGCCTGGCTCTTCGCGCCGGCCGAGGGCGTTCTCTGGCGACGCCTCCGCCTCAGTCTTTCCCGGGCATAGCCCCGCCGGGAAGCCAAGCGGCAGACGGCGCTGGCTCCCGGATCGAGAACTCGACTCGGATGGATCGACGTCCTCGAGCCAAGGCTCTCAGGCGATCCCCGCAACGATCGCATCCCCCATCTCGGCGGTCCCGACCTTGCGCTGGCCTTCGCCGCCGGTGAAAATGTCTCCGGTGCGGTAGCCCTCGTCGATCACCGATTTCACGGCCGCATCGATGGCGTCGGCGGCCTCGGCTTCGCCGAAGGAGAAGCGCAGCATCATCGCGGCGGAGAGGATCTGGGCGATGGGATTGGCGACGCCGAGCCCCGCGATGTCGGGGGCGGTGCCGCCGCTCGGCTCGTAGAGGCCGAAGTAGAGGCCGTCGCCCTTGCTCTCGCCGAGGCTGGCGCTG
>SLGN01000651.1 GCA_007123695.1 Verrucomicrobiales bacterium | reverse complement strand
GGCTCCACATCGTAGCTGTAATGGTTCGTCGTCCCGTTTGACGACCAGACTCGGTAGTTCGCCTGCGCATGGCTGATGGTATCCGTCCCCCACGGAAACCGCTTCCCTTCGACCCCGCCACGCGCCGCCTTCTCCCACTCCGCCTCCGTCGGCAGGCGGTAGCCGTTCGCCGACCAATCCGCCTCCGGCGCCGTCGTGCCTGTCTTCATCACCTCGCCCTCCACTTGGTAAACGGGATCCAGACCCTCCATCTCGCTCCGCGCGTTGCACCACTTCACCCCGTCCCACCAGCTCACCGTGTGCACCGGATGGTCCGGGCCCTTGCCCCTGCCCTCGGCCAGGTCGGTGTAGCCGTGGTCGAGTGCCCAGGCCCGCACCTCGTCCCACAGCGCCTTCGTCGTGTGATGCCTCGCCAGGTAGAACTCGCCCACTGTCACCGTCACTTGAGGCGGCGCCCAAACGTCATCGTCCCCACTCGTCCGCCCCATCGTGAAGGGGCCGGCGGGGATCCTCGCAAAGCCCTCGAAGTCGTCCGCCACCACCCGAAACCGCATCCGCTCGCTCACCTGCCCCGGCCAGTCCGCCCCGGCGTCCCACACGATGGCCTTCCCCGCCCCCGGCGACACTCCCGACCCCACGTCGCCGGTGGCGCTCGCGGCGGGCACCGTCCAGGTCTCGCCCCCGTCGCTGGAGATCTCGAGAGTGACGTGCAGTTCCTCCGCGTCCGAGGCCACGTCGTAGGCGATGTCCACCAGCTGCGTCCCCACCCGCTGCTCGGCGACGAGGTTGCTCACCACCGGCGGGCCCGACGCGGCCGAGAGCGGCCTCGGGCAGACGATGGCGAGCAAGGCGGCGGCAAAGGCCAAGGGCAAAGCGAGGCGCACGGAAAGGAACGGGATCGCGGCATTCATGGGCGGCTTGTCGGCGGGTGGAACGGTCCGGTCGGACGAGGTTTGGGGCAGCCGGGGGCTTGCGCAAGGGGAAATTGCGGAGTTTTTGTGGCCGTTTCAATGGGGAGCAGTACCCATTTTTCCGCACCGGGAAAGATCCCGCAGTCCGCACGAACGCTCGCTCGGCGGCAGGCTACGTCGGCACCTGGTAGGGCGATCGCGGTCAGGACCCGGGGGCGGGCCCTTGCCCCGCTTGCTGAATTCCCGGCTTTTCAGGGCACGGGAAACGCGCTACCTTCGGGCGAAATGGTCGAAAACTACCCAGAGCTTGCCAAGCTGGACGACGAGCAGAAGTTGATTCTCGCCGGGGAACTCTGGAGAAGCGCGACGGCTCCGCGCGAAGACTCCCCGGATCTCTAACCATCACCCCGCGTCCTCGCGCCGCCGCCGTCCCGCAAGGAGATGGTCGAGCGAGAGGCGGCCGCCGCCGCCGGCTGTCAGGCCGGCGAAGATCCCGAGGTAGAGCACGAGGGCCTGGGGGGTGAGGCTCGGTGCGAGGACGACGCCGGAAAGCAGCAGAAAAAGAACCGCGACAAGAGCGAGGAAGGCTCCGAGCCGCGTGTAGAGTCCCGTCGCCACGCCCGCGAGCGCGAGCGCGAGAATTCCAGCGCCGAGGGCGGCGGAGAGACCGGGCGCAGGCAGGTGCAGAGCCTCCAACTGCCCGACGAGATCCCACTCCGCGCCCTCCCAGAAGCGGGCGAACGCTGCGCGCAGTTGCGCCGCGAGCTGGTAGTAGAAAAAAGCGAACACCGCGAAGACCCGGATCAGGAGCAAGCCGGCGTCGGCGAGATGGGGGGAGGCGGACTCGGGTTCCTCGAGAGATCGGAAGGACATGGGGACCCGCAGTGAAGCACCGTTCCCGGCCTTTCCGCAAACGGGAATTGCCCTCGGCGAGTCCTCCGGCGGGGACGCGGCCGCGCCATTCCGCGCCATTCCATCCATCGCGGGGCATGGCGCGAGGCGGGCACTGGCCAAGGCGCGGGATTGGCCCTATACTCCGACGGTCCGCAAACAACCCCTCCCGCAAACCAGCCTACCCAACCCATGAAGCTCCGCCACCTCGCCTCCGCCGCCCTGCTCCTCGCCTTCGCCACGCCTCTTTCCGCCGAGATCCGGCACGTCTACTTCGGCACCGGCGGCCGCGGGGCCAAGGGGATCTACCGCGCCACCTTCGACCTCGAGAAAGGGCGGCTCACCGACGCCGAGCTCGCGCACGAGATCGGGTCGCCCGGCTTTCTCGCCCTGCACCCCGACGGCACGAAGCTCTACGCGGCGGCGACCCAGGACAACGTCGGCGGCGTGGCCGCCTACCACATCGGCGAGGACGGCGGCCTCGAATTCTTCCATTTCGAGCCCACCGGCAGCGGCGGCGCGGCCCATCTCGCGGTGCATCCCTCGGGCAAGTTCGTCCTCACCGCCCAATACGGCGGCGGCTCCACCTCGCTGCTGCCCCTCGACGGCGAGGGCCGCCCCGGGGAGGCCACGGTGACTCCGCACGAAGGCGGGTCGGGCGTCGTCGCGGGGCGCCAGGATTCGCCCCACCCGCACTGGTGCGGCTACTCGCCCGACGGGAACTACGCCTTCGTGCCCGACCTCGGCATGGACGGCATCGTCATCTACCGCATCGACCTCGACCAGCCCGCCATCGAGAAGCACGGCTTCGCCGAATCGGTCTCGGGCGGAGGCCCCCGCCACATGCGCTTTTCCAACGACGGCAAATTCATCTACCTGCTCAACGAGCTGAGCCTCTCGGTCACCGTCTTCTCGTGGGACGCCGCCGAGGGCCGGGCCGAGCGCCTTTCCACCACCCCCGCCCTCGGCGAAGAGGCCAAGGCCGCCGAGAGCTTCAACTCCGCCGCCGAGATCCTCGTCCATCCCTCGGGCTCCTTCGTCTACTCGTCGAACCGCGGCCACGACAGCGTCACCGTCTACCGCATCGGCGACGGAGGCGCCTCCCTCGAAGTGGTCCAGGTGCAGCCGGTGCGCGGCGCCTTCCCGCGGAACATCAACCTCGATCCGGGCGGGAACTGGCTGCTCGCCGCCGGGGCCGACTCGCACACCGTCGCGGTCCACGCCGTCGATCCCGACTCCGGTCTCCTGACCTACCAGCGGGGCGCCATCATCCAGGTGCCCGCGCCGATCTGCATCCTCTTCGGGCCCGAGGCGAAGTGAGTGGAGTGGTGGAGTGGGCCGGACAGGATCGGGATCGAAATCGGGATCGAAATCGGGATCGATGGGACGGC
>SLGN01000356.1 GCA_007123695.1 Verrucomicrobiales bacterium | reverse complement strand
TTTCAGAGATTGGAGCAGCTCCGGTTCGAATCGACTCTTGTCGGCGGCGAGGAGCGCGTGGATCGACTCTGACACGCAGCCGAAGCCGATGGCGAGATACCGCGTCGTGGTCCGGTGCCCGGGTCCGCGGCGGAAGGCGACCTCCCTCCAGAGATCGACCAGGCTGTCAAGCTCGTCGATCTGTCCGAGCACGAAATCGGGGCAACAGGCCAGATTGAGGAGCGGTCGGCTGAGGGCCCGCCCGGCTCGTCGCGTCCGTGCGTAGCGATCAAGCTCTCGTCGGGTCCATTCGATCAAGTCGAGGAGCTTTGGAAGAGGTTTTGACATCGGGAAGAGCGGTGGGCGGTGGGTGGGTGTCGGCGTTCTCCACTTTCGGCGGGTTTGTGACAAAATAGGTCGCGTCCTGTTCTGCCGCCGAGATTCGTCGCGACCCTACGCGCCACCTTTGACTGCGGCAGCGGTTCGAGGGTCGAAGGATACACGATCGGCGGGGCTTGGTTGGGGGCGGGCGAATCGTGAAGTTGCCGCCTGCGGGCGACGATTTTCCCGCTCTTCGAGTCGTTGGCGGCGGCTCGGCGAGCTGCGCCGGGCTTGCGCGACGTGCTGAAGCGCGGGACTGCTTTCCGATGCTCGGAGCGCCCGCCGCCTTCATCGCCGCGCTGCGCCGGCCCTGAGCTGCCCGGCGGGACGCTGCCCGGCAGGACGCTGCCCGGCACGGCTTGCGGCGGAGAGCATTTCGTCGATCATGCTGTTCACGGGGATGCCCTGGATGCGGTAGCCTTCGTCTTCGGTGAGGAGGTCGTAGGAGCGCGAGACGCCGCTGTAGGTTTCGTTCGACCGCACGGAGACGCCGGCCACGGTGTCGCCGACTTGGAGTTCGGCGGCGCGGGTGCCGGCGATGCGGTGCCGGTCGCAGAGATCGACGACCGAGCCGTTGGAAAAGACGACGCGGTGGAAGCGGCTCGGCAGGGGATCCTCGAGATAGCCGTGGATCTGCAGGACCCGGACCGGCTCTCCGGCGTAGCCGACGACCCAGTCGCCGGCGCGCAGGTCCTCGATGCGGAGGGGGCCGCCGGGGGTGTCGATCTCGGTGCCTTCGGGAATGCAGGCGAAGACGATCTTGGCAATGCCGACGAGGGAGGGGCCGGTGATGGTGCAGGCGCCCAGACCGAGCAGCGCCAGCGTGGCGAGCGCGGCGGCGGCGATCGCGCGAAAGGGGGCGGGGCGCGTGGTGCCGCAGGGGCGCTCAAGGTCGGTCATCTCGGAAACTGTGCGGGAGATCGGGGTGCTTGTCGAGCGCTCTTCGGGGAAGGGCTCGACAAAGCGGCGCCTTCGACCTCGGGTCCGCGGTTCGTCGAGGGCCGGGAGCGCGGCCAAAGAGGGTTGGGTTCGCGAGCAAAGGGGGTTGGGTCGCGGACCCGAGAGGGTTGGATCGCGGCGCCGGGGGGTGGCGGGGACTTAGTCGCCGTCGATGCGAATGCCGCGGCGCATCAGTTCGTCCTGGATGGCGCGGTTTTCGCGGACCTTTCTCCATTGCTCGCGGGCTCGGTCGGCCGCCTGGGACACCTCGGCGCGGTAGTTGTTGAGGACGTTGGTCGATCTGATGTCGGCGTTCACGAAGCGCTGGAATTGGTTGATGAGGTAGTGTTCGGCGTCGATCACGGCGACGAGGCGGTTGTCGGATTTGCTGCGCAGCGCGGCGAGGCGGTTCTTGGCCTCCTGGATGGGGTTGTTGCGGCCGAACTGCAACTTCTCGATGGGGCCGCCGCCCTTGAGCTGGCCGAGGGCCTCGGAGAAGGGGGCCATGGCCGCGTCGATCCGCACGAGCGTGCCGCCGAGCGAATACTGCGTCGGGGTGGAGCGTCGGCTCGCCGCGAGCAGGATTTTGGCGGTGTAGCAGTTGGGCAGGGTCTTCAAGATGGACGAGAGCTGCTCCTGGGTCTGGGGCGCGTAGATGGCGCCGCCTCCGGCGGCGAGCTGGCCCTGGATGGTGGCGAGCGCGTCGAGGGCCTGGCGCTGGGCTTCGTCGGGGCGTCCGGGGTCGGCGATGAGGAGGGCGTCGTCGAGCGTCCCGATGGTGAAGATCTTGGAGGTGAGGAAGCGCCGCAGGCCTTCCTCGACGGCGAGGTCGGTGATGTCGGGCTCGTTGACGGAGGGGATGCCGATGAGGTCGCAGTCGGCCTCCATGGCGCCGCGGATCTTGTCGGCGATGCCGCCCACCGCCTGGACGGTGGAGTCCGAATTGAGGTCGCCGGTCACGGCGAAGTTGGCCGGGATCTCGAATCCGGACAGCATGGATTCGAGCAGCAGGGCGCAGGCCACCGCTGCGGAGGGGCCGCCTTTGCCGGTCCACTTGTCGGCGAAGCCGAAGCGGACCTCCTTGTTGGCGGGCAGGGCCTGGTGCCGGATGAGGACGGCGCGCACCACTTCGCCGGTGGCCTTGTGCATGTCCTCGGCGACCTCTTGGTTGAAGTCGAAGGCGATGCTGCCGTCGGTGCGTCCCGGCAGCGCCGTCGCGGTGAGCTTCATCGCGGCGGCGGCCTGCGAGCCGCCGTCGAGCGGGCGCACGAGCAGGGCGTTGACGCTGGCCATGTTCCGCTGGAAGGAGGTCTTTTCGTCGCCCGGCATCACGAGTGGCTCTCTCCGGGACGACGACAGGGTCATGGCGGGAGTCTCCGTGGGTGGGGACGGGATGCCCGTCGGACGGGAGGGGGTGCCACCCGGCGGGAAAGGCATGCCCCCCGGTGGGAACGGTCTGCCGCCTTTCGAAGGGAGCTCGTCTTTGAGAACCATGCGTGCCGAGACCTTCAGTTGGAGGTCTTCAGTGTAGCGGAGCATGAGATCCACACCCACGGGCGAGGGAACGACGGGCAAGGGCACGGTGACGAATCTGCCGTTCCTCGCTTGAAAGAACCGGTCGGGCGCCGCCTCGATTGCGGTTCTCAATTCCACCGCATTGCGAACTGCATTCTCGACGAAGCCGTTCTTTTCCGATTGGATGCGTTCGCCCCCCTTGAACGCATCGAAGCCGGAGGTGCCGTAGGCTCCGGATTTCTCCCAAGCGAAGTAGAAAAGCGCTTCCGCGAGCGAGCGGATCTTCGTTTCGTCGTTGGCGGCCCCTTGGTCCGTTGCCGGTGCATGGAACCGGAAGAGGAGTTCGTAGGCGGTGGCCGGCTCCTGGTCCGCAGGGAAACTGAC
>SLGN01000355.1 GCA_007123695.1 Verrucomicrobiales bacterium | reverse complement strand
CGTAGGTGGGGCCCGAGTCGTAGGTGGGGCCCGAGTCGTAGGTGGGGCCCGAGTCGTAGGTGGGGCCCGAGTCGTAGGTGGGGCCCGAGTCGTAGGTGGGATCAGCAAATGCACGATTCACCAAGAACCCGAACACAATCATTGCCAGGATTGTCCGGGAAGCGGGGAGCGGGAAGCGGGAAGCGGGGAAGCGGGAAGCGGGAAGCGGGGAAGCGGGAAGCGGGAAGCGGGAAGCGGGAAGCGGGAAGCGGTCATGCTGTCGATGGAAACAAATCGCCTCGCGGTGTGGCAAGAACTTTTTTCTTTTTTTCGGTAGTTCGACCGATGTTGCGTGAATGGCGGCGGTGGAAGCCGGAAAAAAGCGCGTCTCCCTGTCGGCTGAAGCCTCCGCAACAAGGCGATGCGCCCCGTAGCCAAGATATGGTGAACGTTGGCGCAGGTCCTTCATGCGATTGTGCAAGCCAGGCATCCCACGCATCTTCGGTTCGGTGATCCAACCCGTCTCCGTTCGAAGAATCCGCGCTCGACCTTGCGCGCCCTTTGCGCCAGACTGGACGGCATGAAACTCCCCCCCTCGTTCGTCGCCGCTCTTGTCACCTTGCTCGCCGCCGGTGCTCCCGTCGGCACGCTGGCGCAACGCGCCGCCAATCCCGCCTTCGCTCCGGTCGAGGACGACCCCGACCTGCCCCGCGTGCTGCTCGTCGGCGACTCGATCTCCATCGGCTACACCCTGCCGGTGCGCGAGCGGCTCGCCGGGATCGCCAACGTCCACCGCGTGCCGGCCAACGCAGGCGACACCGGCCGCGGGCTGGAGCAGCTCTCCGCCTGGCTCGAGACGCTCGGCGGCAAGTGGGATCTGGTGCACTTCAACTTCGGCCTCCACGATCTTTGCTACCGCCACCCCGACTCGCCGAACCCCGGCCGGCGCGACAAGGAGCGCGGCGCCCAGGCCTACGGCGTCGAGGAATACGCCGCCAATCTCGGGACCATCGCCGACCGCCTCGCCAAGACCGGGGCGCGACTCGTCTTCGCCACGACTACGCCGGTGCCCGAGGGCGAGCTCGGCCGGGTCGCGGGCGACGAGCTGCGCTACAACGAGGCCGCCGTCGCCGCGATGCGGACGCGCGGCGTCGAGATCAACGACCTGCATCGGCTGATGGCTGGAGAGATGGAGCGCTACGGCAAAGGGCCCGGCAACGTCCACTTCACCGATGAAGGCAGCGAGCGTCTCGCCGCGCAGGTGGCCGGCGCGATCGCCGAAGCGCTCGCGCCCGAGCGCGAGGGACGCCGCGTCCTTTTCGACGGCGGCGCCCTCGAGCCGATCTGGCATTTCCCCCAGCCGGGCGGCTGGGAGATCGAGGCCGACGGTTCCATGGTCTGCCGGGTGAAGGAGGGGACCGACCGGCAAGGCCGCCCCCGCATGGTCTCGATGGGCGACATCTGGACCCATCTCGACTACGACGACTTCGAGCTGCGGCTGTCCTACAAGCTCTCCGAGGCGGCGAACAGCGGCGTGTTCTACCGCGCCAATCCCCGCAATCCGGTCCAGGACGGGCTCGAGATCCAACTGATGGACGACGAGGGCTTCCAGCGCGGGCGGGAGACTCCGCTGGAGGCGCGCAAGCTCAACGCCTCGTTCTACGACGGCAAGGCGCCGAGCAAGGACGCGGCGAAGCCCCTCGGGGAGTGGAACGACTTCGTGCTGCGCTGCGAGGGGCCGCGCATCCGCGTGGTGCTCAACGGCGAAGAGGTCATCGACCTCGACATCGACGACTGGGACACCCCGGGACGCAACCCCGACGGCACCGAGAACAAGTTCGCCCGCGCCCTCAAGGATTTCCCCCGCCGCGGCCGCGTCGGTTTCCAGAACCACGGCCAGGTCGTCTGGTTCCGCGAGGTCTCGATCCTCCGTCTCGACGGCGGCGATTGAGCGGCGGCGTTCGAACGGCGGCAACGGACGCTCCCGCGCCTTTCGCCGTTCGTCCTGCGGCATCTTTCCGCGACCCGGCCCATCCCTCTGCGCTCTCTTTCGCAATGCACGCTTCCTTCGTCCGGTCGTACCTCGCCGTCGCGGGTCTCGCCGTCGGCCTCGGCGCCTCGCTCGCGGCCGAGGAGCCGGCTCCGCCACTGCCGTCAGAGGATCTCTCCGGACCTCCGGTGGTGACGGCTCGCGCCTGGGTGGTGGCCGAGGGGGCGAATGGCGGGTTCCTCGCCGCCGAGGAGGCCGAGACCCCCTTGAAGGCCGCCAGCACCACGAAGATGATGACTTGCCTCGTGGTGCTGGAGCAGATCGACCGCGACCCTGCGGCGGCCGAGGAGTGGGTCGAGTTCAGCGAGTTCGCCGCCGCGACCCGGGGATCGCGCGCCGAGCTCGCGACGGGCGAGTGCATCCGGGTCCGCGACGGTCTCCATGCGCTGATGCTGCCCTCCGGCAACGATATGGCAAACGCCTTCGCCGAGCATTTCGAAGCCCCCGTCCGCACCGCCGAGGGGACCGAGGAGACCCGTTCGTGGGAGAACACCAACCAGCTCCTGAGCCGCGCCGAAGAGTACGACGGAGTCAAGACCGGCACCGCCGGCGGGGCCGGCAGTTGCCTCGTCGCCACCGGCGTTCGCGAGGGGCGTAGGCTCTACGTCGTCGTGCTCGGCTCGGCCGGCAACGAGGCCCGCTATGCCGACGCCCGCAATCTTTTCCGCTGGGCCTGGAGCCAGCCACCGGGCGCGGAGTAGGCCCGCGCTTTTCTCCCCATTCCCCATTCGGGAAGGAGATCGGGCGGGGATCAGTTCGGATCGACCCCGCGCCAGAAGCGGCTCGCGAAAATGTCGGTGTTGATGTTCCCCTGCGGGATCTCGACCGCGGTGAGCCGCTCGACATGTCCGTCGAGGAATCCGACGATGGCCTTTCCTCCCTGCCAGCGCCTCTGGATGGTGTCGACGATGGCCTGGCGGTTCTCGAAGCGGATGATGTTGGTGTCCATGCAATCGACGTAGAGCATCGCGTTGGGCTTGAAGAGAAGATTGTCGAGGGTCTTTTCGGTGAGGAAGGGGTCGGCCGAGGGCACCTGGTTGTAGATGCGGTCGAACTGCAGACTGGCGTTCATCGCGTAGCTGTGGCGGCGCCAGTCGGTCTCCTGGGGGAATCGCTTCACCGACTGGGTGCTTTCGAAGACGGTGTCGCGGAGGTGCGTGCCCATGTCGT
>SLGN01000024.1 GCA_007123695.1 Verrucomicrobiales bacterium | reverse complement strand
CTCCCGCCCCTCCCGACCCTCCCGACCCGCCGCTCCGCCCTCGCCCGTCTCGGGCTCGCACTTGGCGCGCCCTTCCTTCCCGCCCTTGCCGCAGAGCGGCCGCGCCGCATCCTGCTGCGCTCGTCGTGGCAGACCGTCAACATTGGCGACATCGCCCACACACCTGGCGTGCTCGCCCTGCTGGAGCGCCACCTGCCCGAGGCCGAGATCACCCTCTGGCCCAGCCGCATCGACAACGGAGTCGAGGAACTGCTGCTCGCCCGCTTCCCCAAGCTCGGAATCGTCCGCGGATCCGACGATCTGCGTCGCGCCTTCGAAGAGAGCGACTTTCTTCTTCACGGATCGGGCCCCTCCCTCGTCGCGCAGAAAGACGTGGTCCGGTGGACCGAGGCCACCGGCAAGCCCTACGGCGTCTACGGCATAACCGTCTCGCGGCGCGGCTCCACCGCCACCGCCGATGTCGCCGACGAAGCCTTCGCCGAGACGATGCGGGTACTGAGCGGGGCCCGCTTCGTCTTCTTCCGCGACTCGCGCTCGCTCGATCTGGTCAAGGCGGCGGGCTGCGAGTCTCCGGTGATGGAGTTCGGACCCGACGGGGCCTTCGCCTGCGACCTGAAGGAGGAGGAAAAGGCGGTGCGCTTTCTCGAAGCCCACGGGCTCGAGGACGGCAAGTTCCTCTGCTGCATCCCGAGACTGCGCTACACGCCCTATTGGCGGATCAAGGATCTGCCGAAGGACGACGAGAAGCACGCCCGCAACGAGGCCATGAAGCTCCACGATCACGATCCGCACCTCGAGGCGATCCGGCGGATCGTGGCCGAAACCGACTTGAAGGTGCTGATCTGCCCCGAGGACCAGACCCAGATGGAGGTCGGGCGCGAGCTGCTCTACGACCGTCTCCCCGAAGCGGCGAAGAAGCGGGTCGCGTGGCGGCCCGACTACTGGCTCACTGGAGAGGCGCTGAGCGTCTACGTGCGCAGCGCCGGCCTGTTCGGCAACGAAATGCACTCCCCCATCATGTGCATCGGTCAGGGCGTCCCGGCGGTGGTGTGCCGTTGGGCCGAGCAGACCTCGAAGGGCTACATGTGGGAGGACATCGGGCTGGGCGAGTGGCTCTTCGACTTCGACAAGGAGGAAGATCTCGCGCGTCTGCCGGAGACGGTCCTCGACCTTGCCAAGGATCCGGCGGCGGCACGGGAAAAGGCCGCCACGGCGCGGGCCTTCGTCGAGAAGCGCCAGCGCGAGACCATGGCGGTGGTGGCGGAGGCCGCTGCGGGCTGACGGTTTGCGGGTTTGCGGAAACGCCGGGCGGACGCGCCCGCGCGCACCCCTTTCCCCGGCCCAGGCCCGACATCACGGCGCGGGAGGGGAGAGCCAGCGGTCGAGGAATTCGAAGGCGCCTTGGCCGTTGACGGAATGGCCGCCGTGGAAGAATTCGATGCCGGTGCGCTCGGCAAGGCCGAAGCGGGCGTAGAGGGCCCTGACCTTCGCGTATTCGTAGGCGACCCAGGAGTCGGGCGCGACGCGGTCGTGGTGGCCACGCTCGACGAAGAAGGGACGCGGGAAGATCAAGGCCGCCATTTCCGAGTAGTCGAAGGTATTGCCGAGATTCCAGTAGGGCATCTCCCACTCGATGCTCCGCATGAAGCCCCGGGGGTATTTCGGATCGGCGACCTTGCGGGTCCAGTGGTTGAAGTCGCCCGAGCAGACGGAGAGTCCGTATTCCGGCATCGCCGCAGGGATGCGCAGCGCCGCCTCGCCGCCGTAGCTGAGACCGTAGAAGGCGACGCAGCCGGGATCGGCCTCGGGCAGGGTGCGGAGCCAGGCGAGGCACTGCCGATGGGTCGCGAGGACGAAGCTGAAGAGGGTGCCGCCCACGAGATTGGCCTTGCGGTCGAGCCAGCGGTAGCGGTCCTCGTGGCGGTAGAGCGCATGCGGGGCGAAGGCGATGTAGCCCCGCTCGGCGAGCCGCGCGGCGAAGTCGTTGTAGGCGGGCTTGCCGGCGTCGATGCAGTCGCGCGGCACCCCGTTGCGCCCGTGCTGGCAGACGACGACCGGCCTCCGTTCGCCGGGAGCGATTCCCTTGGGGAGAAGCAGCACGCCCCAGGCTTCGAATTCGGGGAAGACGTCGAGGCCGACCTCCCACATCGTCCAGGCCCCGCTTTCCCCGAGCTTGCGGGTGCGCGGGTTCGGCGCGAGGGGCTCTTCGTCGAAGGCGCCGATCACCTCGCGCTCGAAGCGGGCCCGCCACGTCTCGCTTTCGGCGACGAAGCGGTCCGGCTCCAGAGTGGGGTGCTCTCGTTCGGTGGACCATTCGCCGGGACGCAGCGCTGGTTCGGCGAGGTAGAGAAAGGACTCGGCGCGGAGATCCTCGGACTCGTCGACGAGGCGCTGCACGTGGCTTTGGAGCCCGAGCAGGATCCGCCGCTGTCGTTGGGCCGGGTCGAAGCCGACGCGTCCATCGACGACGAAGGCGAGCGGCGGAGCCCGGTCGATGTCGGGCTCGAGGCCCGTGGCCTGGAGGTAGCCGGCGACCGAGGGGTAGTCGCCCCGCGCGTTGCCGTGGGCTTCGTTGAAGAGAATGGAGGGCGGAGGCGCGAATCCCCCGGCCGCCCTGCCGACGCGTTGCCACTCGCGCTCGACCTCGGCGAGGGGCGGGGTGGCGATCTCGCCCTTGCGGTCGGCGACTTCGGGAAAGGCGGTGTGCTCGACGAGGAGGACGCGGGGGGCGACGAGGGCCGCGACCGAGGCATCGCCGTGCTCCGGGAGCAGCTCGAAGAGGTTGCGGTCGATGGGCTCGGCCCAGGCACGGTCGCGCGGAGCGAAGGCGCCGCTGACGAAGGCGCTGGCGATGCGGGTGTCGAGAGCGGCGGCGTAGAGGGCGGCCCGCCCCCCTTCTCCGTAGCCGGCCGCGGCGACGGACCGTCCCGAATAGGCGGCGCCGAACCAGTCGACCGCCGCGAGGATGGTCTGCACCTCGTAGCCAAGCGGGTGGCGGCCCATCTGGAAGGCTTGGCGGTAGATCCACTCGCGACGGCTTTGCTCGGTCTTGGCGAACGCTTCGTCCCTTTCGCCTTCGCCGAAGTCCTCGAGGAGGGAGCGGTCGAGGGAGTCGGGGACGAGGATCCGGAATCCGGCGAGGGCGAAGCGCAGACCGATGCGCTGGTGCGCAGGCAGGCGGTCGGTGAGCCCGAGAACGTCTTCGGGCGTCTCGTCGGCATCGGGCAGCAGCACGAGGCAGGGGGCCGCGGGCGGCAACGCGTCGTCCTCGTCGGCAAGGGGGTTCACGTAGAGACCCTCGGCGAAAACGCCGGGCAGCACCTGCCAGCGCACCTGGTGGATGCGGAAGCCGGGACCTTCCGAAACCAGGGCCGAGGGAGGCTCGCCTTCGAAGCTGAGGGGGCCTTCGGCGAAGAACTCGAGCCGCGGCGCGGATCGCTCATCGACGACGCCGAGCTTGCGGGCGAGGGAGGCGCGGGATTCGGCGACGAATTCCGCGCGGGCCTCCTCCGCGAGCGGCAGGGCCGGGACGCGTGCCGCCGCCTCGGCGATCTTGCGCTCGACGAAGGCGTGCGCCCCGTCCATGATGCGGACCGAGGGATCTTCGTCGGTCCAGTCGAGCAGGGCGGTGCCGGGCAGGGCTTCGGGCTCCGCCCCGGCCAGCGAAAGCGCGACGGTGGCGGAGAGCCATGCCGGGACTGTGTTCTTGGGCGTCATGGTTTGGGATGCGGGGAACTCAGGCGGCCCGGCTGAGCGGTTGGGGCGGCTTCGCCGCCGATCTTGGTTCGTGAAGCGGTGGAGCAAGCCGCCTGCCCTGGGGTTGTCTCGCTACAAGACGGGAGTGCCTCACAGGGGAGCAGCGTTTTGCTCCTCGCACTTGCCTTCGGCACAGGAGCAGCGGCGATGGCTATCTTTCGCCGTCGCCGAAACGCCGAAAAACTCCGGCCTCCCTTCATGGGGAGGCGTCGATTGACGGCTGTCAACCATTCACCGATTACCGTTGGTCGAGGGGAGCAAGGGCGTGGACGGCTTCCACGATGGTCTCTTCGATGGATTCGTGCCAAACGGCGGGCAGTCCGTAGTAGACGTTGGACCCGCCGCCTTCGTAGCCGCCCTCGCCGAGGACGCGGAGCGAGGGGATGTAGGCCATGACGTCGTTGGCGTAGCCGGCCACCCAGGTCGCGGTGCCGCGCCGCTCGCGCTTGAGCCGCAGGGCGTAGTCGACGACGACCTCGCCGCCGAGATGGACGAAGTCGATGGAGCCGCCGAGAGTCCAGAGTCCGATGGGATAGGGGTAGACGCCCTCGAGGCCGCCCTTTTCCTCGATCCGGCGCAGGAGCAGCTTGGCCCGGGCGACCTCGAAGCGGTTCGTCGAGGCGGTGTTCTCGCGCAGCTCGTCGGTGGTGGGGAGGGTGTCGAGGGGTGCCTCGATCTCGCGGTAGGCGAGCTCCAGGGTCGGCTCGAGTTCGGGCATGTGGGCACGGAGCACGTCGGCGACGCGGGCGGCGAGGTCGGCGCCGTAGGCCTCGGCGATGGGGAGCTCGCGCCGGGGCACCGGATTCTGGTCGCCGCCGCAGCCGGCCCAGAAGAGGGCCACGGCCCCGGGGAAGCGGGCCTCGAGGTCGCTCTGGGCGTAGCCGGGGTAGTCGGCGTTCCATGTCTGGCCGGAGAGCACGGTGGCATGACAGGCGTAGCCGAAGAGGACGGCCCGCAGGTCGCCCTCGGGGTCGCGTACGGAGAGCACGGGAACGTCGTGGTCGCTGGGGCCTTTGAGGAGGCCGGCGCCGCGGGACTCGGGCACGGTGGGCTCCTTGTTCTCGCGCCGGTTCACCGCAAAGGTGCATTTTCCGCTGCCCCACTGAAGCCGGGCGGGAGCGAGGTCGTCGAAGGCGCCACCGACGGCTTCGAGGATCTTCGCAAGCAGCACCTCGGCGTAGGCGTCGATCTTTTCCTGCTGCTCGGGGTCGATCAGGTAGTAGTGGAGCGGGCCGAGGTTGCGGGCGACGACCGGGCCGCTGTGGGTGTGCGAGGTGCAGATGGCGACGGCCTCGCGCGGCAGCCCGTGGCGCTCCACGAGAGCGGCGGTGACGCGGGCGGCGAAGTCGCGATCGATCCCGACGAGGTCGAGGGTGAGGACGAGCCCGAGTGTACCGGCGGCGTCCTCGAGCAAAAGGGCCTTGGCATGGAGGGGGGTCTCCTTGCCTTCGGACGGCGCCTTGCGCGAGCCGTAGCCGGCCATCCAGAGGGAATCCTCGGGCGTGATGTCGACCGAGGCGGCGCCCGCCTGCCAAGTCTCGGCACGCAGGGGGACGGCGGCGCAGGCACAGCAGGCGGCAAAGGCCGCGACGGGGACGGACAGGAGGCGGGATAGGAGGTTCGTTGGCATGGTTCCGAGAAAAACCGCTCCTACGGCCCCTTGGCAAGCGTCCACCGGGACGCGATCAGGGCAGGGAGCTGCGGAGGGAAACGCATCGATCAGGCGACGCGGCGTGCGGAGCCGGCTACGGGCAGCACCCCGCCGCGGAAGAAAGCGTCGCCGCAGAGGTCGGCGAGGGAGCCGACGACGATGTCGGGCCGGTAGGCATAATTCTCCAATTGCTCGCGGTCGGTGCCGCCGCTGAGGACGAGGATGGTGCGGTAGCCCATCTGGACGCCTCCGAGGATGTCGGTGTCCATGGTGTCGCCGATCATGGTGACCTCGCCGGTGCGCAGCTTGAGTTCCTTGCGCGCCTCGCGCATGATCACCGGGCTGGGCTTGCCGACGCTGAAGGCCTTGACGCCCGTGGCCGCCTCCAGCATGGCGACGATGGCGCCGCAGCCGGGACGGGTGCCGGAGCTTGTCGGGCAGCTCGGGTCGAGATTGGTGGCGATGAGCTTCGCCCCGCCGAGGATCATGTTCACCGCCGCCTCCATCATCTCCATGGTGAAGGTGCGCCCCTCGCCCACGACGACGTAGTCGGGGTGGTGGTCGACGATGCCGAAGCCGTTGGTGTGGAGCGCCTGGTGCAGCCCGCCCTCGCCGATGACGTAGGCGGTCGCCCCCGGCATCTGGCCGGCGAGGAAGCGGGCCGTGGCGATGGCGCAGGTGAAGACGTGGTGTTCCTCGACGGGAAAGCCCATGCGCTGGAGCTTGATGGCGATGTCTCGCTTGGTCCGCTGGCTGTTGTTGGTGACGAAGAGGAAGGGGATCTCGCGCTTGACGAGCTGGCGGATGAATTCGAGCGCTCCCGGTATCGGCTCCGCCCCCCGGTAGATGACCCCGTCCATGTCGATCAGGTAGCCTTTGCTCATGTTCTTGCTGTGGGTTGATGCGGGGAGACGACGACGCCCGCCTCTCCCCTCGCCTCTCGGCTTTGTCTCCCGTCTTTGCATTTCCCGTGCCATCCGGGGGAGGCGAGCCGGACCTACGCAGCGCGGCAGCGGCGTGGAGGGGGGCGGGACGGAGACCCTCGGGGTTCGACCGGGATGCATGCGGGGCTTTTGACTCGGCGGCTTTCGTGGTCCAGACTCGGCCCATGCCAGGCATCGTCGTCAAACCCCGCTCGCGCATCTTCCACGGCCACGACTGGGTCTATTCCAGCGAGGTGCAGAAGATCTTCGGCGATCCGCAGCCGGGCTCGGTGATCTCGCTGAAGGACTTCCGCGACCGCCCC
The DNA here is from genome assembly GCA_007123695.1 of Verrucomicrobiales bacterium. GTDB lineage: Bacteria > Verrucomicrobiota > Verrucomicrobiia > Verrucomicrobiales > DEV007 > Arctic95D-9. The sequence goes on along the minus strand of SLGN01000024.1, from coordinate 5,275 downwards.
CTCGGCACCGCGATCTACAACCCCGCCTCGCAGATCGTGGCGCGCCGCATCTCGCGCCGCAAGCAGGAGCTGGACGCGGATTTTTTCGAGCGTCGCCTCCGCCGCGCCCTCGCCTTGCGCGAGAGCCTCGGCTTTTCCGAAACGGTCTACCGTCTCGTCTGGAGCGAGGCCGACGGGCTGCCCGGCGTCGTCGTCGACCGCTACGGCGACCATTTCGCGCTGCAGACCCTGACTCTCGCGATGGACCAGCGGCGCGGGCTCCTCGTCGAGGCTCTCGGCGCGGTCTTCGGCGAGATCACCGTGGTCGAGCGCAACGACTCCCCCATCCGCAAGGCCGAGGGGCTCGGCCCCCGCGTCGGCGTGCTCGCGGGGGAATGGGACGGCCCCTTCCCCGTCGAGATCGGAGGCCTCGTCCAGGAGGTCGATCTGCTCGCGGGGCAGAAGACCGGACTCTACCTCGACCAGCTCGACAACTACGCCGCTGTCGGGGCGCTCGCTGCGGGAAAGTCGGTTCTGGACTGCTTCTGCAACCAAGGCGGATTCGCCCTGCACGCCGCCCGCGGCGGTGCGGCCTCGGTCCTGGCCCTCGACGCCAGTGCCGCCGCCGTCGCCGCGACCCGGGCCAACGCCGCGCGCAACGATCTCGCCGTCGAGGCGCTCGAGGCGAATGTCTTCGACTTCCTCAAGCAGGCCGAGACGGAGGAGCGCCGCTTCGACCTGATCGTGCTCGACCCGCCCTCCTTCACCAAGAGCCGCAAGGCCCTCGGCGACGCCCTGCGCGGCTACAAGGAGATCCATCTGCGTGCCCTCAAGCTGCTCTCCCCCGAGGGGATCCTCTCGACCTACTGCTGCAGCCACCACGTCGGCGCGCGCGAGTTCCTCGGCGTCGTCGCCGACGCCTCGGTCGATGCGAAACGCACCCTGCGGCTGCTCGCCGACCACGGCCAGCGCCGCGACCACCCCGTGATCCTCACCCTGCCCGAGACGGCCTACCTCAAGGGCCACACCTTCCAGTGCGTCGGGGGCTTCTGAACTGCCGGAGATGCGCCGCGCCTTCACCGTCCTCACCGGAGCCTTCCCGCTTTGGATCCTGCTCTCCAGCGCGGCGGCGCTGGCCGACCCGAGGAGCTTCGCCTGGTTCCGCAGCGACTGGATCGGCTGGGGTCTGGGGGCCATCATGCTGGGCATGGGCCTGACCCTGACCTTCGAGGATTTCCGAAAAGTCCTCGCCATTCCCTACGCCGGCCTCGTCGGGGTCGTCTGCCAATTCGCCCTGATGCCGCTGCTGGGCTGGAGCGTGGCCCATGCCCTCGGTCTCGCCGAGATCGATCCGAAACTCGCGGTGGGACTCATCCTCGTGGCCTGCTGCCCCGGGGGCACCGCCTCGAACGTGATCGCCTACCTCGCCCGCGCCAACGTCGCCCTGTCGGTGACGATGACGACGGCCTCGACCTTCGCCGCCGTGGCGCTCACGCCGCTACTGACGAAGTGGCTTGCGGGAGCCTTCGTCGAAATCGACGCCGCGCGGCTCTGCCTCGAGACATTCAAGGTCGTGGTCGCCCCGGTGCTGCTCGGCGTGCTGCTGAACCGCTATCTTCCGGGCGCGGCCCGCCGTATCGTCGTGGTCTCGCCCTTCGTCTCGGTCGTCGCCATCGTGCTGGTGGTCGCGAGCATCATCGCCCACAACCGCGACCTCGTCCTCGGAGCGGGCTGGCGGCTCCTCGCGGCCCCGGCCCTGCTCCACGCCGGCGGCTTCGGCATCGGCTACCTCGCCGCAAAGAGGCTCGGCCTGGCCGAGGCGGACCGCCGCACCGTCTCCGTCGAGGTGGGCATGCAGAACTCGGGCCTCGGCGGACTGCTCGCCACGAAGCACTTTCCCGGCACCGCCGCACCGGTGCCCTGCGCCATCAGCGCCGTCTACCACTCGCTGATCGGCAGCCTGCTCGCGGGATACTGGCGCTGGAGCAGCCAAAAAGACGAACGGGTGTGATCTCCGGCACCGCACGGAACGGGTGTGATCTCCCTCGCCGCACGGGTACCCGCAGGCCCGCGCGGCTTGCAATCGCGCGGGGCTTTCCCCATCTTGGACCCGCCATGGACAGCCTCCCCCCAACGCCCCTCCCCGCCCCAACAAACCCGCGACCGCCGGCGGCGGTCCGAGCCGCGCTTCTCGCGCTCGCCCTTTCACTCGCCGCCGGATTGCTCTCGGCCCACCCCGGCCACCCCCATCCGGAATGGGACATCGACGAGTTCGACGAGCGCATCGATTCCTTCCTCTTCGGTTTTGCGCATCCCTTCACCGGCCTCGACCATCTCGCCGTCGCCCTCGTCGCAGGGGCCCTCGCCGCGACGGCGCTCAGGCGCTCGGGTCTCTTCCTCGCCCCGGCTTTCGTCGGCGCCTTCGCCGCAGGCCTCGTACTCGGAGCTCCCGGCGCCATCACCGGCGTCGCGGCCGCCGCCACGCTGACCCTGCTGGGGCTGATCGCCATCCTCGGAGCCTTCGTCCTCGCCAGCGCCCGTCCCGGCCTCGCCGCAAAAGGTCTCCTCATCGCCGCGATGGGTTTTTCCCAAGGCGCCGCACACGCCCTCGCCGCTCCCACCTGGACCGAAGGCGCCGGCTTGTTCCTCGGCACCGCCGCCGCCGCCGGCATAGGCGCCCTCGCCGCACTGCCCCTGCGCCGCGCCGGGCATCGCGGCGAGGCGGTTGGAGCGGAAGCTTGACGATGACGCCCCTCCCCATCCGCCGCCTCCTCGAAGAAAAGTGCGACCGCCCCGCATCGGAGCAGGTCGTGCTCTGGGTGAAGCGACGCCTTTTCCTCAAACGCCGCTGGGAGGGCGTGGCAGAGGACGGCACGGCCTTCGCCTTCGACCTCGAGGCGCGCCTTGCCGACGGCTGCGTCATCCACCGCACCGAGGCGGCCGACTACGTGGTGCGGCAGGAAAGCGAGCCGGTCTACGAAATCCCCGCCCCCACCGCGGCCCTCGCCGCCCTGGTCGGCTGGCGCATCGGCAACCTCCATTTTCCCATCGAGATCCGGCCCGGCGCGGTGCGCGTGACCCGCGACCCGCTCGTGAAGGAGACCATCGACAAGGAGGGCTGGGCCTGCGAGGAAATCGAGACGGTCTTCAAACCGCTCAAGATCCCGCCAGAAGTCCTCGGCCTTGTGCCCGGGCAGGGGACGTCTCAGGGCCAAGGCGAAGCGAACGCCTCGGGAGCATGAAGGCATGAAGCACCTCGACGAATACCGCGACGCTGCCGCAGTGCGGCAGCTCGCCGACGAGATCGCCGCCGCCGCGACCCGCCCCTGGACGATCATGGAAGTCTGCGGGGGCCAGACCCATTCGATCGTGCGCTTCGGGCTCGACGCCCTTCTCCCGCCCTCGCTCACGCTGGTCCATGGTCCCGGATGCCCCGTCTGCGTGACCCCGGCGGGGATGATCGACGCCGCCATCGCCCTCTCCCTGCGTCCGGGGGTCCTCCTCTGCTCCTTCGGCGACATGCTGCGGGTGCCGGGCACGCGCGAGGACCTGCTGCGTGCCAAGGCGGCGGGCGGCGGGGTGCGCGTCGTCTACTCGCCGATGGACGCCCTCCGCCTCGCCGAGGAAAACCCCGGGTGCGAGGTCGCCTTCTTCGCCGTCGGCTTCGAGACCACCGCACCGGCCAACGCCCTCGCTCTGCGCGAGGCGAAGCGCCGCAGGTTGGGAAACTTCTCGATGCTCTGCTCCCACGTCCTCGTACCCCCGGCGATGGAGGCCATCCTCGCTGATCCCGGCGGCCGGGTGCAGGGCTTCCTCGCCGCCGGCCACGTCTGCGCGGTGATGGGCTGGGAGGAATACGCCCCCCTCGCCGCCCGGCACGGCGTCCCCATCGTCGTGACCGGCTTCGAGCCCGTCGATCTCCTCGGCGGGGTGCTGCTCTGCGTGCGCCAGCTCGAGGACGGTCGCGCCGAGGTCGAGAACGCCTACGCCCGCTGGGTGCGGCGCGAGGGCAACGCCCCCGCGCAAGCGCTGCTGCGCGAGGTCTTCCGCGTCGTGCCGAGGGAATGGCGGGGCATCGGCGGCCTCCCCGCGAGCGGTCTCGGCCTTTCGGAGACCTACGCCGATTTCGACGCCGCGAAGCGTTTCGGCCTGGAGCCGGAGGAGGGGGGGGAAAGCTGCTACGGGAAGACGGCGGCGCATGCCGAAACAGGCGCTGAGGCCGAAGGCGGCTGTCTCGCCGGCCTCGTCCTGCAGGGGCGGATCAAGCCCGCCGACTGCCCCCATTTCGGAAGCCGCTGCACCCCCGACCGCCCCCTCGGCGCCCCCATGGTCTCCGACGAAGGCGCCTGCGCCGCGTATTTCCGGTACCGGGGGGAAGTGTGTTGAGATTTCGCCATCACGCCATGAAAGTCAAAATCGGAACCCAGATGGAGGAGGGTCCCTTTGACCAATCCGCCCGAACGTCGCCGCCGATCCCGTCCGCCCATGATCGGAATCAACCAAGTTGACACCGCCGACAGCGACTTCGACCGCCTCGCGGGCTGGGTCGTCTACAAGCCCTCCGAGCCCTGATTCTCCCTCGCTCCGCCTTCCTCATGACCCCGCCCGCACCCGCCTGCCCCCTGCCGCACGACGAGGGCGGTCTCGTGCAGATGGGACACGGGGGCGGGGGGCGATTGACACGGCAGCTCCTCGAAGACCTCGTCTTTCCGACGCTGGAGGGGCGCGGGCCGGGAGATGCGGCGGCAGCCCCGGCGCGCGGGCGCCACGACGGCGCGGTCCTCGAATTCGATGGAACTCGCCTCGCCTTCACCACGGACAGCTACGTGGTCTCGCCGCGCTTCTTTCCCGGCGGCGACCTCGGCTCGCTCGCGGTCCACGGAGCGGTCAACGACCTCGCCATGTGCGGAGCGCGGCCCATGGCGCTCTCGCTGGGGATGGTGCTGGAGGAGGGCCTTCCCCTCGCCGAGCTGCGGCGCCTCCTCGATTCGCTGCGCCGCGCCGCCGACGCGGCCGGCGTCTCGGTCGTGACCGGCGACACCAAGGTGGTCGAGCGGGGCAAGGGCGACGGGGTCTTTTTAAACGTCTCCGCCGTGGGACGGGTCGAGCACGCGCTCGACATCGGCTCGGCGAGCATCCGGCCCGGCGACGCGGTCCTGCTCAGCGGCGACCTCGGGCGTCATGGCATCGCCGTGCTCGCCGCACGCGAGGGCCTCGCCTTCGAGACCGAGGTCGAGAGCGACTCGGCGCCGGTACACGAGCCCGTCCTCGCGATGCTGGAGGCTGGGCTGCCCCT
>SLGN01000086.1 GCA_007123695.1 Verrucomicrobiales bacterium | reverse complement strand
CGCCATTCTGAAGCACGCTTCATCGCTTTGTTGAAGCAGCATAAAGCAACGGAACGGTTGATCTCGTCACCGGGCGTTGGCTTTCTCGAGTTCCGCCAAGTGCTGACGGGCCCAAGCGGCACCGGGATCGCCGTCTTCGGTCGCCCAGCTTTCGAGCCGTTCCGGTCGTCGCGGTTGTGTTCGACCAGGGCGAGCGCCGCCTCGTCGGGAGCGAGCGCCGCGATTCCCGGAGGCACCAAAAGGCCCGGCCCCCGAAGATCCGGCGTCGCCCGTCGCGGCTCGGCGGCGTTGAAATCTGCGTCGGCACCCGCGAAGCCCGGAGAGACCTCGTTCCATCCGAACTCGTTTTTTGCGAAGTCTACCGCCAACTCGTCCGGATCGCCGGAGCCAAGAGCAACGAGGCCGTGGATTTCCGGAGGCTCCTCCCCGGGCCGGAGAACGGTCTCCGGGCGAGCCTCCCCCTCGCCCTGTTCGCTTGGCACGAGGAAGATTTCCACCCCCTTGCCGTCGCTCCGATCACGAAGGCCGAGGCGATGCGAGCGCTCCCGCCTCGGAGCGTCCGGACTGAGATTCACCAGCCACGAGGCCTTTCGCGGAGACTTCGTGTCAATCGGTCCGACCGAGACGAGGTCCGCCCGATGCCGCTCGGCGCTTCTTTGTTCCGAGTCAGTGCGCCGTTCGCCGAAAGAAATCCGCGAGATCCCGATCCAGTCCAGCATTCCGTCCCCGTCGATGTCGGCAAACACTCCATTGCCGAGAAAGTCGGGATTGCAAAGGGTCATGCCTTCTTCATTTGTCAGGAAGCCGCAGATCGTTTCTCAAGAGGGGTCACCCTCCCTCCATGCGGCAGTTTCTTGCTCCTCTCAGTGGTCGTTCCGGGCTTGATTCTGGAGGACGAGGCCGGGGTGGATGGATTTTTGCGCGCTCATGCCCTGCCCATGCTGCGGTCCCTCCGAATGGAAGCCGCTTCGTTCGCATCAGGGGGATCGCCTTGTTTCGCTGTGGCGGCTTGGATCGCTTCACCTTTCGAAGGGGAAAAGCGGGCGGCGACGGTGGCGGTAGGGGAGCTGGGTCATGTCGGCGCGGGTCGCCCCGGGGGTATCGACGTGGAGAAAACCGCCTTTGGCCACGGGGGCGTAGGCGGCCATCGGAGCGATCACGCCCTTGGCGACGATGGCGTCGAATTCGGCCGGATCGAGTCCGCAGGAGGCGAGCTGGTTGAGGCTGAAGGGGGCCATGCGCAGGCTCGTGACCATCGCGACGAGTCCGCCGCCGACGAGATCGAGCACGGCGGTGGGGCCCTGGTCGAAGCGGGAAAATCCGCCATGGCGCGCCTCGGACTCCTCGAAGCGCCCGCTGTGGAGCGAACGCACTCGGAAGCGTCCGACGACAGGGGAGGCGGGGTCGCCGAGGGCGCCTTCGCAGATTCCTCCGGGACCGGCCGCCTCGGCCCGGACGACGGCCTCGGGGTCGTGCAGGCAGACGAAGAGGATGCCGTCGCCCGCCGATCGGATCCATGCCGCCGCCAAGGAGGTGCCGTTGGCGGGAGAACCTCCTCCGACGTTGTCGCCCATGTCGAGCAGCACCACGGGGCGCTCGGGCGAGCGCCGGGCGAGGGCGATGGCTTCGTCGACGCCGAGCTGCGCGGGCTCGAAGGATTCGCGGCGGTCCCACATCTCGGCGGCGATGGCGTCCGCCACTTCCCCGGCGAGCCCTTCGTCGCCGTCGGCCACGACGAGCGCGGACGAGCCCATCTCGGCGACGTCGGCGTAGGGGAATCCGAGGACGATGGAGTGCGCGAGGATGCCGGGGCGGTCGGCAATGGCGGCGGCGGCGGCGTAGAAGTCGCGCAGGGGCGGTTCGGAAGTGTTCTGCGAGCGGATGTTGATCGCCATCGGCGGATAGGCGGCGACCTGTGTCGGCCTGGCTTTTCCGGCGAGGGTTTCGAGTAGCAGCCGGGCGGCCCGGCGGCCTGTCTCGCGCTGGTCGAGATGGGGATTGCTGCGGTAGGCGAGGATGGCGTCGGTGGCGTCCACCATGGCCGGGGACAGGTTGGCGTGGGGGTCGAGGGTGGCGACGATGGGAGTTCCCGCCCCGACCAGTCCGCGCAGGCGCGAGAGCCAGTGGCCGTCGGCGTCGGGGGCACCTTCGGCCACGGTCGCGCCGTGCGGGGCGGCGAGGATTCCGTCGAGCGGCCCGGCCTGCTTCACTGCGGCGAGCAGCTCTGCGACGAGACCGTCGAAGGCGCCGCGCTCGATGGTGCCGTGGGGCAGGGCCCGCGCGAGGAAGAGGGGCACGGGCTCGGCGCCGACGGCGGCCACGGTTTCGAGAAAGCCGCCCACCTCGTGGGGGGCGTCGGCCATGGCGGCGGGGATCTCCGCGCCGCGGAGAAGGAGGTCGGCTTCGAAATGCCGCCGCGTCGTCGGGTCGGCGACGAAGGTGTTCGACTCCTGGAGCAGGCCGACGATGCCGATGCGGGGGGAGGGCATGGTCGATGGCGCGGACTCAGGCGAAAAGATCGGTCACGACCTCGCCGTAGACGTCGGTGAGTCGGAAGTCCCTGCCCGCGTAGCGGTAGGTGAGCCGCTCGTGGTCGAGGCCGAGCAGATGCAGCATGGTCGCGTGGAGGTCGTGCATGTGGACTTTGTCCTTGATGGCGAAGTAGCCGAACTCGTCGGTCTCGCCGTGGGCGTAGCCGCCTTTCACTCCGCCTCCGGCGAGCCACATGGTGAAGCCCTGGGGGTTGTGGTCGCGGCCGTCGCTGCCCTGGGCGATGGGGGTGCGGCCGAATTCGCCGCCCCAGACGACGAGGGTGTCCTCGAGCAGCCCCCGCTGCTTGAGGTCGGCGAGCAGTCCGGCGATCGGCTTGTCGACGGCGAGGGCGTTTTTGGTGTGCCCCTTGTGGAGACCGCCGTGCTGGTCCCACACGTTGGGGGTCGAGACTTGCAGGTAGCGGACCCCGGCTTCCGCGAAGCGGCGCGCGAGCAGGCACTGCCTGCCGAAATGGTCGGTTTCCTCGACGCCGATTCCGTAGAGGTCGAGGATGTGCTGGGGCTCGTCGTCGATTCCGATCACTGGGGGGGCGGCCGATTGCATGCGGAAGGCGAGCTCCATCGAGGCGATCATGCCCTCGGCGGGGCCGTGTCCGGTGCGCCCGAGGTGCTCCCGGTTCATGGTCTGGAGGAATTCGAGCTTGCGCGCCT
>SLGN01000498.1 GCA_007123695.1 Verrucomicrobiales bacterium | reverse complement strand
GGGGCCGCTGCCTTCGGTGCCGCCCGAGGGCAGGCGCACCACGAGGGGGCAGGGCACGCCGGTGCGGTAGTAGTGGGTCGCGGCGTGGTTGACGATCTGGTTGAAGGCGACCGAGGAAAAGTCGGCGAACTGCATCTCGACGATGGGGCGCATCCCCTCGACGGCGGCGCCGATGGCGGAGCCGACCATGGCGTCCTCGCTGATGGGGGCGTCGAGCACGCGGCCGGGGAAGCGATCGGCGAGATGCTTGGTCGCCTTGAAGGCGCCGCCGAAGGCGGCCACATCCTGTCCGTAGATGTAGACGTCTTCGTTTTCGGCGAGGACCTTGGCCTGCGCCTCGCGGATGGCTTCCAGATAGGTGACGGGCATGGGAAAACGCGCGAACCTTGCCCCATCCTCGCGCTCGCGCAAGCGATCAAGGGGGCGTCGGGTCACTCCTCACTCCTCGAGCGGATGCTCCTCGAGCAGATCCTCGGGCTTCAGGAACATCTGCACGTCCCGGGTCGCCTCGCGCACCGCCGCGACCTGCTCGGGCGTCACTGCCGAGGCCTCGTTGCCCCAGCTGTTGCGCACATAGGTCAGGGCGGCGGCGATTTCGTCGTCTTTGAGCACCGCCTTGAAGGCCGTCATCGGCGGCACGCCCTTGGCGGGGTCGTAGGTCTTCCCGGCCACCTCCATCGGCCCCCAGAGGCCGTGCAGGGTCAGCTTGATGAGGCGCTCGGGGCTGCCAGTCACCCAGGGGCTGCCGACGAGCGGCGGGTAGATGTTGGCGATGCCCTGTCCGTTCGGCTGGTGGCAGGTCACGCAGTGGGCCTCGCGGTGGAAGACCTCGGCGCCGAGGCGGTAGGCTTCGGCCTCGGCCCCGGTGAGGTGGGTCGGCACCTTGACCTCGATTTTTTCCTCCTCCTGGGTGATGGGTCCGGTGACCACGTTTTGCGCCGGATCGGCGACGTCCCAGTGGAACTGCACCGTCTTGGCGGCGAGGACGGCGTGGGGCTCGGGGGAGCCGAGGACCAAGTCGAGCAGCTCGCGGTCGCGCCGATTGTGCTGCTGGTGGAGCCAGAGGGCCTCGAGCAGGAGGCGGGCGTCGTCTTTTGATTTCGGATCGAGTTTCGTCGCCCATGCTTTCGTCGCCGCCGCGACCTCCTCGCTGGGCCGGGCGCTCAGCTCGACGCGGGTGCGGTGGCGCACTCCGAGGGCGGGGTGGCGGAAGTTCTCGAGAAGCGCGGCGACCGGTTCGCCGTGGATCGCGACGGGGGCCTGGAGGGGGCGCGCCTTGTAGGTCATGCGGTAGACGCGACCGTGCTTCTTGTCGCGGTTGGGATCGCGGATGTTGTGCTGCATGTGCCCGATGATGACGTTCTGCCAGTCGGCCACGTAGAGGGCGCCGTCGGCGCCGAAGACTGCGTCGGTGGGCCGGAAGTTCTTGTCGGCGCTGACGAGCAGATCCTCCTCCGGCGTGCCCCAGACCTCGCCGAAGCCGAGCTCGCGCTCGTCGTCCTTGTAGCCTTCGCGGTGGAGCTTGTAGCGCTTGATCCCGAGGAATCCGATGGTGTTGCAGATCAGAAGGTCGCCCTGCATTTCGTCGGGGAAGTTCGGACTGGAGACGATGGCGTTGGCGGGCACGGGCCGCACCTGCCGGGTCAGCAGCTCGCGCATGGCGAAGCTTTTCTTCTCCGGATCCGGCACCACCTGGAAGCTGCGCCCGCTGGTTCCGTCGTTGGCGTAGTGGTAGCCCCACTCGTCGAAGGAAGTGCCGTGGGGGTTCGGTGAGTTCGCCGCGTGGAAGGCGATGGTGTAGCGGCGCGGGTCGAAGCGGTACATGCCCGAGGCGGTCGATTCCAGCGAGTGGCCCCAAGGGTGCTCGTGGTTGTTCTGCAGGAAGATGCCGCTCTGCCAGTAGATGCCGCCGTCGGGGCCGTAGATCAAGTTGTTCGCGGCGTGGTGGGTGTCGGCCGAGTCGGTGCCCTGGAAGAGGACGTAGCGCTCGTCGGCGACGTCGTCTCCGGTGGTGTCGCGCAGGAAGAAGATGTCGGGCTGCGAGGTCACGATGACGCCGCCGTTCCAGAACTCGAAGCCCAGCGGACAGTGGACGTGGGCGAAGACCGTGCTGCGGTCGGCGACTCCGTCGCCGTCGTCGTCGTGCAGGATCACGAGGGCGTCGTCCATGGGCTGGAGCGGCTCCCACTTGGGATAGGTCTTCCACGCGGCGACCCAGAGGCGGCCCTTGCCGTCTACCTGCATCTGCACGGGATTGGCGATTTCAGGGAAGCGCTTTTCGTCGGCGTAGAGATTGACCTCGAAGCCGTCCGGCACCGTCATCTTGGCGATGGCCTCTTCCCCGTCGAGGTAGCTCAGGCTGCCCTCCTTGTCGGGGTTGGAGCTCTTGCTGCCGCCGCCCACGTTCGAGATCACCGGCAAGGGCGGAGGCACCTCGGAGTCGTCGATCTCGGCGTCGCTGCCTTGGGCCCGCGCCCAGATGCGCGGATCGCGGTTCGCGGTCATGTGGTCGAGCATGGCGAGCTCGTGCTGCAGCACCTCTGCGTTGCTCTGGTCGTTGACGAAGGTCAGGGTCGAGCGGCCGCCCCAGACGTCGTTTCCGTCGGTGGCTCGGTAGCGGTTGTGCCAATGCCAGTTTTTGTCGAGCACGGCCTCGCGCACCCTCTCGAGCTCGGTCTCGGCGGCTGCGGGCGCTTTGCCCGAAAGAGCCTCGGCGACGACCCGGCCGACCTCGCGATGGCCGCGGGCGTTGAGGTGGACACCGTTGAGGGTCAGGGGCTCGTCGATCTCCCCGTATAGCCGCAGGGTCGGGGCGTAGAGATCGACGAAGGCGACGCCCTCGTGCCCCGCCACCTTCTGCATCGCCGCCGTGTAGAGGGCGAGGCGGCGGTTGTTCTCCGTGCCGTCGGGCAGGTTCGGGTCGCCGAGGTCCTCGTGGGCGATCGGGCTGAAGAGGACGATGCGCGGGAACGTTTTCCCGTTCGGCTTCGCCCCGCGGAGATCGCGGATCATCTCGGCGAGATTCGCCTCGAAGTCGGCCAGCCCCGCCGCGCCCGCGAAGGATTCGTTGTAGCCGAAGAAGGCGAAGACCACGTCGGCCTTCACGTGCCGAAGGTAGTCGGGCATTTCGGTGAAGCCCTTCGAGCGCGGGTAGTGGCCGACCCGGTCCCCCGTGTGGCTGAGGTTGCGGAAGGCGAGTTCCTTGTCC
>SLGN01000366.1 GCA_007123695.1 Verrucomicrobiales bacterium | reverse complement strand
CGTCCCGGCGATGCGAAGGCCGATCCCGAACCGCAAGAGACGGAAGAAGAGCCGTCGGGTGACAAGAAGGGGGAGGAGAAGCCGGAGGACGACGAAGGCGCCTGATTTTCCTGATTCGCGCGGCGCGGCGCCCCCCGCAGCAGCGTTCTCCGAATCGGCTGTTGAAACGGGACGGTCTTTCCGCTATGCGGTTAGGGGATGTCCCGCTACTCCCTCGGTCTCGATTACGGAACGAACTCCTGCCGCTCGCTGCTGGTCGATCTCGACACGGGCGAGGAGGTCGGCTCCAGCGTGTTTCCCTATCCCTCCGGCGAGCTCGGCATCCTGCTCGATCCGGCGGATCCGAATGTCGCGCGGCAAAATCCGCAGGACTACCTCGATGGCCTAGTCGCGGTGGTCGGGGGCGCTCTGGACGAGGCGCGGCGGGCGAGACCCGGTTTCGACGCCGCCGAGGTCGTAGGCATCGGGATCGACACGACCGGCAGCACTCCGATGCCGGTCGATGCCGAGGGCACGCCGCTGGCGCTGAAGCCGGAGTTCGCCGGGCGGCTCGACGCGGCCGTGTGGCTGTGGAAGGACCACACCGCGCACGCCGAGGCGGCCGCGATCACCGAGGCCGCCGAGAGGATGCGCCCGGCCTACCTCGCGAGATGCGGGGGCGTCTACTCGAGCGAATGGTGGTGGAGCAAGATCTGGCGATGCCTCAAGAGCGATCCCGAGGTGTTCCACGCCGCCGCGTCGTGGGTGGAGCATTGCGACTGGATCCCGGCGGTGCTGACGGGGACGGCCCGGCCTGCGGAGATCCGGCGCAGCGTCTGCGCGGCGGGGCACAAGGCGATGTATGCGCGCGAGTGGGGCGGTCTGCCCGACGAGGAATTCCTCGCGGCGCTGGATCCGGCGCTGGCGAAGCTGCGGGGGCGGCTCTACGACGAGGCCTGGTCCTCGGAGACGCGGGCCGGGGGGCTCACCGAGGAATGGGCCGCGCGGCTCGGCCTGCGGCCCGGCACGCCGGTCGCGGTGGGGGCCTTCGACGCGCACATGGGCGCGGTGGGCGCAGGGGTGCGGCCCGGCACGCTCGCGAAGATTCTCGGCACCAGCACCTGCGACATCACCGTGCTGCCGTCCGCGGTGCCGCTCGGCGACGTGCCGGGGCTCTGCGGCGTGGTCGAGGGCTCGGTGCTACCGGGGCATTTCGGGATCGAGGCGGGCCAGTCCGCCGTGGGCGACATTTTTCTCTGGTTCGTGAACCATCTCGTGCCGGACAGCTACGGCAGCGGGGCGGCGGAAAAATTCGCCGCGATGGAGGAGCGGCTCGCCGCGATGAAGCCGGGCGAGAGCGGCCTGCTCGCGCTGGACTGGAACAACGGCAACCGCACCGTGCTCGTCGATCCGAGGCTGACGGGGCTCGTCCTGGGCCAGACGCTCCACACCGAGGCGCACGAGATCTACCGCGCCCTGATCGAGGCGACGGCCTTCGGCGCGCTCGTGATCGTCGAGCGCATGGAGGAGCACGGCATCCCGGTCGAGCGGGTGGTCAACACGGGCGGTCTGGCGACGAAGAACGCGGCGCTGATGCAGATCTACGCTGACATTCTCGATCGGCCCTTGCACGTCGCCGCGAGCGAACAGACCTGCGCCCTCGGGGCGGCGCTGTTCGGCGCGGCCTGCGGCGGCGGCGTTTCCCTGGAAGAACTCCAGGCCCGCTGCTGCCGCCTGCGCGACGGGGAATACCGCCCCATCCCGGAAAACGCCGGGGTCTACCGAGAGATCTACTCGCTCTACCGCACCCTGCACGACGCCTTCGGCACCTCCGGCTGGCAGGGCGGTCTCGGCCACGTCATGAAGCGGCTGATCGAGATCCGCGAAAGGCAGCGCGGCGGGGCTTGAGGCAGGGGTTGGTGGACGGAGCGGATCAGACCCCGAGGGTCCAGTCGCCGCGGTAGGGAAGGGCCATCAGTTGTTTCTGCGCCTCGTCGTTGCCGACGACTTTCTCGGCCTTGGGATCCCACTGGATGGGGCCGCCGACGGCGTGCGAGAGGTAGGCGAGGTGGCCGGGGGTGATGGAGCGGTGGGCCGTCTCGGCGTTGGCGATGGTGTCCTCGCGCGAGAGGACGCAGTCGATGAAGTTGCGCTGGTGTCCGGGCGTCTTGTAGGTCTGCCATTCGCCTGCGGAAAAGCCGGGCTCGGTCCACGCCTCGTCCGACGCCGTCAGCTTGCCGCGGGTGACGTGGACCCAGCCGTCTTCGCCGATCCATTTCGTGCCCATGGGCAGGCGCGAGGAGATCACGACCTCGACGCCGCCCTCGTAGGTCGAGACCACGTCGTAGTGGAGCGGGGCGTCGTAGAGCTCGGTCTCGGGATAGACCCAGTCGCGGGCCTCGACCGAGACGGGTCCGCTCTTGTCCATGTCGAGACCCCAGTGGGCGATGTCGTTGTGGTGCCCGATCCAGTCCATGAGCTGGCCGCCGCCGAAGGTCTTCGTCCAACGCCACGACCAGTGGTGGGTGGCGACGCGGTAGGGCAGCATCTCGGCGGGACCGCACCAGAAATCGTAGTCGAGGCTCGCGGGCGGGGTCTTGGCGGTGGCGTCGCCTTCGGGCTGGTTGTGGCCGGTGGGCAGTCCCACCTCGACGCGCGACACCTTGCCGACGAGGCCGTTGCGGACGATTTCCACGGCCTGTTGAAACTGCTTTTCAGAGCGCTGCTGCGATCCGACCTGGAAGACGGCCTTGCGCTCGGCGACCGCTCGGTGGATGGCGTGGCCCTCGGCGTATTTGTGGGTGACGGGCTTTTCGCAGTAGACGTCCTTCCCGGCGCGCAGGGCCTCCATGCAGAGGATGCCGTGCCAGTGGTCGGGCGTCGCGATCATGACCGCGTCGATGTCGTCGCGGGCGATCAGCTCGCGGAAGTCGGCGTAGGCGGCGCCGCCTTTCCACGAGCCGGAGTCGGAACGCTTGGCGTGGGCGGCCTCCATTGCCGCTTTCCCCGGAGTGCGGCCGTAGTCGCGGCTGCGCTTTTCGCCCTGCTGGCGGTAGTGGTGGTCGTCGACGTCGCAGACGGCCACGCCCTGGACTTCGGGATGGTTGAGAAAGGCCTCCATCACGCCGGTGCCGCGGTTGCCGAGGCCGATGAAGCCCATCGCGACGCGCTTGCTGGGAGCGTTCTGCCCCAGCAGGCCCGAGGGGAGGATGGTCGGTGCGGAAATGGCG
>SLGN01000640.1 GCA_007123695.1 Verrucomicrobiales bacterium | reverse complement strand
GAACCAGGCGGCGAGGCGCTCGACTGCCTCCGCGGAGGCGGTCCGGAGGACCTGCGGCGGATCGTCCTCGACCTCGCCGCCGCAGTCTCGCAATCGCCCCGCAGCGACCTCGCCCGCCACCTCGACGACGGCAGCGCCCTCGCCCGCTTCCGGGATCTCGTCGCCTGCCAGGGCGGCGATCCCGAATGCCTCGACCGATTCGCACTCGTCCACCCCGCGCCCGTTGTCCGCGACGTGCCCTCGCCCCGCAGCGGCGTCGTCCGCCGCGTCGATGCCGAAACGGTCGGCCGCGCCGCCAACTCGCTCGGCGCCGGCCGCAACCGCGCCGAGGACTCGGTCGATCCCGCCGTCGGATTCGACCGCCTCGCCAAAGTCGGCGAAGAAGTCGCCGCCGGCCAGCCCGTCGCCCGGGTCCATGCCGCCACCGCAACCGACGCCGACGCCGCCACCGCCCGCTTTCTCCAGGGCTTCACCTGCGAATGAAGCTCCCCCTGCCGCCCGCTTTCGCCCTCGCCGCAGGGCTTGCCACGGGGCTTGCCGCATGGCTCGCGCCGTCCTCCTGCGAGCGCCGCCCGGCGGCGCAGGTCGTCATCGAGACCGAGCCCTCGCTCGAAGCACTCGTCGCCACCGTGCTCAACGGCGGCGGCACCTTCCGCGACGTCTCCTTCTCCCGCCTCGTCGAGATCTCGACGGGCAAGCTGGTGCTCGCGGCCGACCCCTCCGATCCGGCCGACGCCGAGATCCTCGCCGGCATCGAGGCCGCCCTCGCCCGCATCCTGCTGCGCTTCAACGAGCCCGACTCCATCACCCACCAGGAAAGCCGCATCAACGAAGTCAGCGCCTACTTCGAGACCGCCCTGCTCGAAGAGCTCAACCGCGAGCCCGAGCTCGAATGCGAATACCCCCGCACCGCCGCCGGCCTGCTGCAGCGCGCCGGCTACCCCGACCTGTTGATCCGCCACCGCGCCACCGGACGCATCGCCTACCTCGACCCCAAGCTCGTCAAGGAAGGCTCCATGGCCTCGAGCCTGCGCACCTTCTACTACACGCCCCGCGTCGAGACCGGAAAGATCCTCCACGACGCCATCCACCTGCTCGTCGGCATCGAGCACGACGGCAACACCGGCAAATGGCGCTACCTCCGCTGGCACCTCGTCGACCTGCACAACTTCAAAGTCAGCCTCAAGGCCGAATTCCAGGCCAGCAACGCCGACCTCTACCGGCCCGAGCTCATCCTCAAATCCGGCGACGCGCCGTGAAGCGAGGCGCCCCGGCCGGTGGTTTTCCGCCCCCGTCTCCTCCTCGTAAAGGAGGTCGTGAGACCTTCTGGCGCGTCACCTCCCGCGTGTCGAAGCTCTCACGAGCTTCGTTACATCGGCCTCAGCAGCGGTCTCCAGCCCCCGTCGCCCCTTGTAGGAAAGGCCGTGAAAACGCAAACCGGTTCAGCAATCGAAAGAATCGAGATCGATGCCGATAGACAAGCGAAGCGTCCAGAGCGGAGCGAGGTCATCCCGTAGCAGTCCGCGAGCTGGTGGACGAGGTCCCGCCCCTCGGGCGGAGCTCCCGCGAGAAGTATATTAGCCAGGCTGTTAGTTGTAAATACTCCCCTTCAAAAGATTTCTACCCGAAGAAATCGTCAATAGGTAGTTTCTGTTTTCCAGTTGGATCGGTACATGACTTTTATCATCTGGTTGATGAAAGTTTACCATGCTGTTAATATTCTCCCCCCCATGGCCCGCTGGTTCCACAACCGCCCTTCCGACCGCTGCGACGAAAACGAGATCAAGGTCGCACGCCTCCTCGCCCGGCTGAGCAAGCGCTGGACGATCCGCTGGGGCTTCTACTACACCGACAACAAGGGCGTCCGCCGCGAGGGCGATTTCCTCGTCTTCGACCCGCTCCACGGACTGCTCGTGCTGGAGGTGAAGGGCCACCGCTTCCGCCAATTCGCTCCCACCGGAGCTTGGGAGGGAGATCCGCAATAGGACCGCGACCATCCGCTCTTCCAGCTCGACCAGGAGCACGCCGGAGTCCTGGCCGCTCTCGACGCGGTGGAGGCGGGCTGGCATCCGGAGGCCAAGGCCATCTGCCTGCCGAACGAGCTGATTCCCGAGGGACAGACGCATTTCCAAAGCATCGCCCGCGACCAGATCGTGGACCGGCGCGACCTCGAGCGCTTCGAGTCGATCTTCGGAGGCTTCTTCGGCGGCCGGCAGCCCCGCGACATCGACCGGCACCGGAAGGTCTTTCTCGACGCCTACGGCAAAGGTGCGAAGCCGGAGGAGCTGCGCCACTTCCTCGACCACAACGAGGCCCTCTTCCGCAAGCACCTCACCCGGCAGCACGGGCTGCTCGACGCCCTCGAGGGCAACCGCCAGCTCCTCGTCGAGGGCGGCGCCGGCACCGGCAAGACCTGGCACGCGGTAGAACAGGCGGTGCGCCTCGCCGAAGCCGGGGCGGGCACCAAAGTGCTGCTGCTCTGCTACAACATCGCCCTGGGCCGGCTGCTGCGGGATTTGGTCTCGCGCCGCCGTCTGGAGCGACGCGAGATCGAGGTCTTCCACTGGGAGCAGCTCGCCGACCACATCCTGGACGCCTGCGGCCTCGGCAACGAGGCACCGGGACCGGAGGCGAGCCGCGAGGAGAAGGTCCGCTACTACGACCACGAGCTGCCAGGCCTGCTCCTCGCCTGCGTGGAGGAGACCGAGTTCGCCGACCGCCTGTCCCGCCACGATGCCCTCGTCGTCGACGAGGCCCAGGACCACGACACCGCCTTTGCCGTCGGACGGACGGGGGAGCCCAGGGGCCGATGGCGATGGTGAAACGGACGCCGAAGCGGCAGACTGCGGTGGTGGAGGCATAGGTAGATCCGTTCACCCAACGGGCGGCGCGACCGGAGCGGAAAGCCGGGAACTTCGATGTTTTCTCAGCGCCTGCGGTCGGAACCCAACAGAGTTGGGTCCGCGACTCAACAGGGTTGACTCCGCGATCCAATAGGATTGACCGGATGGCGCACCTCATCTTCGTCTCCTCCCTCGCCCACGCCCGGCCTCCGCCACGCGCTAAAGCGCTGGACTACTTTGACCGCATCGACCGCCGAAAGTAGTCCCGACCTTCAGGTCGTTGGCGGAGACTCCGCGAACCACGCCCGGGCTCCGAGACGCGCTAAAGCGCTGGACTACTTTGACCGTGTCGACTGCCGAAAGTAGT
>SLGN01000556.1 GCA_007123695.1 Verrucomicrobiales bacterium | reverse complement strand
TCTACTCGCAAGCGGTATCACGTCATCGTTTACCGTCAAGCAAATTAACCATCTGATGCAAAATGAATACTTGGCGAAACCGTTTGGTCTTGGGGCTGGGTGCTACTAAGACGAGGGACGTTCTTCCTCGCAGGGGTGGGATTCAATGATTTCGGCTTCGACGGTGATCACATCGCCCCCGCTTCGGTCGGAAGCGCCGGGACCGGAGAAACCCCTGCGTTTGCCGTTTCCGCCGACGGGGCCATTGTCGATGTCGAACCGATCCTGCAAGGAACGCTCGAGGCGTTTTTTAAGCATCTGACGGAATGCGGGGGCGAGGAGCGCAAATCCGATGCCGTCGGTGAGGAAGCCAGGGGTAAGCAACAAGGCACCCGCAACGAGGATCATGAATCCGTCGAGAATGGCATCGTGAGGCAGGCGACCTTCCGCTAGGGTTGAGCGGTACTTCTGAAGCGTCCGCAGACCTTGGGAACGGGCCAGCGCGGCACCAAGCGCGGCAGTTAGAAAAATAAAGGCAAAAGTCGCAAAGATTCCGATCCGCCCACCGATGACGAGGAACAAGTAGAGTTCGACGAGCGGAACGGTGACGAATAGAAGAAAGAGGCGGGCGAACATTGCGGCAGCGGTCTACCGGATTTGTGGTGAGACGCCGCGTTCCTGTTCAATCCACGTTCAAAAAGAATCCCGCCAAATTGCCGGCCGCCACCGAACAGCACGCCCCGGCGCTGGAACCTCAGCGATGCGCTTCAACGATTTTCTCGATTTCACCGCGCTTGACGCCAGCGGGGGCGTCGATGGACGCAAATTTCGCCCGCGCGGCGGCGGCCTGCTCCACAGTCACCGGGGGCGCGCTGTTGCCCCACTCGTTGCGGGTGTAGGTGAGGACGGCGGCCAACTGCTCGTCGTTGAGAGCGGCTCCGAGCGGTGCCATCATGCCCATGTAGTCCATGTTCTCCTTGGCGATGCCTTTGAGAATGACAAGCAAGCTTTTGTCGGGATCGCCGAGGAGCAACTCGGAACCGATAAGGCTCGGCGCCATCAATGCAGGCCCGGCCTTGATCCCGGCTCCATCGGGCCCGTGGCAGGCGGCGCAGGTTGCGTAGGAGGCCTTGCCGAGTTTCATGACGTCGGGATCGATGGCGGCGGCGGGCTCGCCGGGAGAGCCGCCACCATCCGCCGGAGCCGGGCCTTCCTCGGCGGCAGGAGCCGGAGCCGGGGCGGCTGAGGGGACGGCGGCGGCAACGACCGGCGCCGGTTCGGCCTTGGGTCGCGCGTCGCGCATCCCGACGAGAAATCCGAAGCCTACGTAGCCGAGCATCACGACGAGGGAAAGCGGAACGAGAACGAGAAAGACGTTCCCGGCGAGGGAGAAGAAAGGATTGCTGGATTCGGTGGGCTCGGCGCTCATGATGGTGGGGAAGGAAGCTTTGATTTCGGGCTTGTCAATGCGAATGCGTCTGACGAAAGAACGATCTCCCCCCCCTGCGGGGATGCCCGGCGGAGGACGTTTCCCGAGTTCTCGGTGCGGGCCAGGACCCTGGAACGAGAAACGCCCCGAAGTTGCGGCCATTGTCTACACGGGCGTCTTCCCGCTGCGGAGTTCGCGAATGCAGTCGAGGAGCTGCCGCCCGCGGTCTTCCCAGCGGAACGCGTCGCGACAGCGCGCATAGGCCTCCGAACGCATCCGCTCGAGCGCCGGGACATCGTCGATGCGGTCGATCAGGGAGGCCACGAGCGCCGGCACGTCGCGCTCCAGCAGGAGATGGTCGGGGCTGCGCAGCGGCAGTCCTTCCACGGCTTGGACGAGTCCGGCGAGGGGCAGGCCGTGGAAGATGTACTCGAGCGTCTTGAGCTTGAAGCCGCCGCCAAATTCTTCGACGATCAGGCCCATGCGCGCGTCGAGGAGGTAGGGCGACATTTCGGGGACGCGGCCGAGGAAGCCGATGGCGGGGTAGCGGAACTCCATTTCCCTGCGGAAGCCCTCTTCGGTCTTGCCGACGATCTGCAGGTCGATCCCCGCCTCGGCCAGCGGCCTGGCGGCTTGTTCGAGAAACCGCTCCAGATTGATGCGCTTGGCGATCCATTCGAAGGATCCCGACATGACGACGCGGCGGGGCGTCTGCTCGGTGATGCGCCGGTCCGGGTGGAAGGGCCCGCCGTAACCGGGGGTGAGGCAGAGGTAGCGCTGCCTCGGAAACTGGCCGCGGTAGGCTTCGACCTCGGCTGGAGTGATCGCGGTGACGAGGTCGCAGTCGCGGCAAAGGGCCTCCTCCTGCCGGGCGTATTTTTCGGCATCGAGACGCAGGGCGAGCCTCTTGGGGAGGGAGCCAGGAGCGTGGCGGGCGACCTCTCGGCGCACTTTGGCCTCGTGATTGTGGGATAGGTAGACGAGAACGGGATCCCTTGCGGCGTCCCGTTCGCGCCTGATGCGGGCAAGGCTCGGGAGCGCCCAGCCGAGGGCGGCGTGGTCGATGACGACGGCATCCCAGGGACCTTCGCGGAGGGCTTGATGGAGGGCTTTTCCCGGCCCTCCGTTCTTGAGGCGCCAAGAGTCGGCCGGCCACAGGGAAAGGAGGCTTCCCGCTCTCGAACCGAGCCGGGGGCTGCCGAGACGCCAGGCGACCCCGTCCTCGTCGGCAAAGCGGCTGGATTGGCTGCCATCGCCGACGGGCAACTCGTCGTTGTCGTGGGCGATCACGGTGAGCGCCGCCCCGGCCCTGGCGAAAGAGCGGATCATCCCGTCGGAATAGATCAGCTCACCGCTGTTGGCGGGTCGCGGATACTTTCGGGTGAGCCAGAGGCACTTCATGGGTCGGGGCGATTCGCGGACGGTGCAGCGCGGAAGCATTCGCGTTTCAAAGAAGAGCGAGGTCGCCCTCGATGGGCACGGATGCCTTCTCGCGATCCTGCCACCGTGGAGGCAGATGGTGGTGAAGGATGGACGCGGCCCGCCTGCCCGGAGGACGGCAAGCCGGGCAGGCGTCGAAGCGGGAGAGCACCAAGAGGGCTGCCGCCGGATCGAGCCCGGCGGTGGGATCCTCGAGGAGGCGACGAAGGAGCAAACCGATTCCGCTGCCGTCGGGGAGATATTCCCTGTGCTCGAGGAGAAGGCATCGGAGCAGCGGGCCCTTCCCCTTGTAGACGCCGATGGCGTGGGCCACGGGCTCGCCATTTCCGTTGAGAAGCCCGCAGAAGAAACGCGGCTCGGAAC
>SLGN01000476.1 GCA_007123695.1 Verrucomicrobiales bacterium | reverse complement strand
TGACGGTGCCTTGCTCGTAGTCGAGATCCTTGTCTTCGGCCGGGTCCATGGATCGGTCTTCGAGGGGGGGGATGGGCGTTGGATCAGCGCGAGCCGGAGATCGCGGCGGGAAGGGGCTGATCTTTCTTCAGGGAAAGGAGGTAATCGACCAGAGCTATCGCCCGGGTAGTGGGAACGTAGCCTTCGCCGGTGGGAGAGGGGCGGTAGGGATGCTTATAGGCAGGCATGCCGCTGTCCGGGTCGAAGGACTTCGGTTCGAGGAGGTGCCGGTGCATCTCCGCACGCTGGTCGAATTCTTCTCCCGCCTCGCGGGCGGCGGCCGCACGCATGGCCATGCGCCCCCCGACATTGGCAAGGTCCTGCCCGACGCGCTGGTAGCCGAGAAGAGCGAAATCCTCGTTGGCCCAGTCGCCCGGGTGGGTCTCGCGGGCGAAGTTCTGCTCTTCGGTCTCGCGACCGCCCCAGCCCTTGCGCCAGCGGTCGGGTCCGGCGTAGGTCGGACGGACGACCTGGGTGTGGCAGTAGGCGCAGCCCTCGGCCGCGTAGACACGGCGACCGAAGTCGCTGGCGCCGTGCCGCTGAAGCACAGGATCGGGGTAGGCGCCCTCGAAAGGCTCGTCGTCGGCGTAGGGAACCGGCGTCGCCTTGGCCTGACCCACGTAGGGGAGCACCACGAGCAGGAGCCAGGGCAGGGCGAAGGCCGCACCGAGCGCCACAAGAAATTTCCAGAAGTTTTGAGAATTCATGAGCAGATCGTTTCCAGGATCCTGAATGCTTTTGGGGCTTCGGGGTTCAGGAGACGCCGGCCGCCTCGCGGGCGCTCGGCACTTGGCCCGGCTCGGAATGGATGAGGGTCGGCCCCGACGACTTGCGGCCCTTTCCGAGGAACATTAACGCAAGCTGGTGGAGGAAGACGAGGTTCGACCAACCGATGAGCACCCACGCGAGACAGCGTCCTACGATGTAGGCGGCGGAATTGGTGAAGGAAACGGAGAAGGTACGGTCCCAGACAGCGAGGTCGCTGCCTTGGGCAATACCGCCCACGAGGGTGACGGCGATGATGGTGATGATCCCGTAGGTGCTGTACCAGAAGTGCGTGCGGATGCGGTTGCCGGAGGGCCACTCCGAAGCAGTGATCCGGGGCACGATGAAGTAGAAGGCCCCGAACATGGTCATGGAAAAGAATCCATAGATCGCAAGCATGTCGAGTCCGGCGGTGAAGTGGGTGAACTGAAGGTTGCGACCGAAGACGAATGTCGACCCCATCGCCGAAAGGACCGCCCAGACTGCCAGCATCAGCATGCCCATCACTGTGAAGCGGAGCGAGGGGCTGAAGTTCCACAGCTTGGTGCGCCCTTCCAAGGTGAGGAGCAGGTTGGCGACGGTGGCGACCACGGCGAGGAGGATGAAGATCGAGGCGGCACCGCTGACTGCCGGCATCCAGGCCGGGAAGGGTCCGCCCATGTAGCGCGAGAACCCGGTCCAGCCGGCGAGGACGGCGAGAAGCCAGAAGCCGCCTTGCGCCAACGGGTAGCTGTAGATCGGGCGTCCCGCGATCTTGGGAATGATGTAGTAGGCGACCGCCAGGGCGATGGGCACCATCCAGAAGTAGAGCAGGTTCGAGAGATACCAAGCGTTCACGCCCGCCCCCATCACCGGTGCCGATCCGCGGTTGATGAGGAGGTTCGCGGTGAGGAAGATCCACGGGAACCAGACCGCCGCCCCGACGAGGTAGAGTTCGGAGATGTAGAAAAGCGTGTTGCGCCGCCCTTGGAACATCGGGATGAGCCAGACCACGGTCATGGCGTAGGAGACCGCGAAAACCGGCCAGAGCCAGCCGGGGAAGTCGAGCAGGGGGATGGAACGGCCCGCTCCGGCCCAGATCGCAACGACGGCGACGGCGAGGCCGACGTTCCAGATGTGGCCGGCCACGATGAGGGCCACGGGATGTTCGATGCGGGAACGGGTGAGACGGGCCATGAGCCAGAGCATGACGCCGATCCCCGCCTGCATGGCCCAGCCGTAGACAAGAGTGTTGAAGTGGACGGGAAAAAGCCTGCCGTAGCCCATGAAGGCACATCCATCCCAAAGTTCGGGATTACGGAGCTTCAGCGAGCTGACGAAGCCCATCACCGTGGCGAAGAGCAGCCACGCGGCGGCGCTGGTGAAGAAGAACATCACGGGGTAGCGGGCCGATCGGTCGATGGCGGCACGCTCTTTGAGGTCCTCCGGGGTGGGTTGTGGCACGGTCATAGGAAAGAATCGAATTTCGCCAACGTCACTGCTCAATTCTGATCAGGGGCGGGCTTCTCTTCGGCCTTGGCGGGTTCGTCGGACTTCTTCTCCTCGGCCTTGGCGGGTTCGTCGGACTTCTTTTCTTCGGCCTTGGCGGGCTCGTCGGACTTCTTTTCCTCGTCTTTGGCGGGCTTGTCGGACTTGTCCTCGGCAGGGTCCTCGGATTCCGCAGCTTCCTCGGACTGCTTCATGAAGGTGGGCGAACCGGGAACCACGAATTCGCTGGCAGTCGGCTTGGCCGGAGCCTTCGCAAGTTCGGCGAGGGCGGCATCGACTTTCTCCTGGTCGAGCAGCGAAGCCTGAGCCCCGGAGACTTCCTCGAGATTGGCCCAGCGCTCGGTGGTGCGCTCGTCGCTGAACTCGCCCATGTAGGCGCGGTCCTCGGGGCTCATCATGGAGATCTGGCCCGTGAGGATGAGGCCGAGGAATCCAAAGAGGGCGAAAAGGGCCAGAGTCCAAGCGACGGCCTTGAGGTTGGAGCAGCAGGGTTTTCCGGAATCGGTCATGGCAGTCGGGTCTGCGGGGTCGTCAGTTCACCACGTTGAGGGACTCGTCCAAGCGGGGGTCGCGACAGGGGAAGAGGCTGGCCGAAGCGAGCTGGCGGAGCAGGAAGAAGCCGAAGATGCCCGCCACGGTGACGAAGGCGAGGATGTCGTAGACCCAGGCGCCGGGGATCGTCATCTGGATGTTTCCGGTGTGGGCGGTTAGGGAAGGTCCGCGCTCGGGAGCGATGATCCAGTAGAGGTCGAAGGCGTGCATGAGAAGATTCCACGCGGCGACGCCGGAGATGACCATGGGCATCAGCTTGACCTTGCGGAGGAGGAGGACCACAAAGGGCAGGAAGAAGTGCCCCACGACAAGGAAGGCGATGGTGTATCCGTTCCAGAAGGCGGTGTTGCGCATCAGGAAGAACTGGGTCTCCTCGGTGATGTTCGCGTACCAGATCAGGAAGAACTGGGAGAAGGCGATGTAGGCCCAGAAGATGACGAAGGCGTGCATCAGCTTGCCCATGAGGTGGTAGTGCTCCAACGTGACCACGTCCTTGAGGTAGCCCGCCTTGCGCAGGGCGGTGAGCAGGATGACGAGCAGCCCCATCGAGTTGAGGGCGGCGCCGGCAAAGAGGTAGACGCCCCACATCGTGGAGAACCAGCTGTAGTCGAGACCCATGAGCCAGTCGAAGACGAGGAAGGTCCACGCCGTGGCGAAGAAGGGGAGCAGACCGCAACTCCACCGGCGCATCCAGCGGAACCACTTCGGATCGCCGTCGTGGTCGAGGCGGATCGACCAACTGCGCAGGAGGAGGGCGATGCCGGAGAGGGCGACGAAATAGAAGATCTGGCGCACCCACCAGAAGCCCTCGTTGAGGTAGCCGCGCTTGTTGAAGAGCAAGGTGGCGTGGTCGAGGAAATGCTTGTCGACGAGAGTGGCGGTGGCGCCGGCTTCGGAAAGATCCTCCTCGGCGAGCTTGGCGGCCTTCTCCTCGAGCTCGGCGATGCGCCGCTCGAGGTGGAGCCTATGCCCCGGACTGGGGGAGGCGACGTCGGCGAGGTCCTTCTTCGCGGCGGCGACGGCCTCCTCGGCCTTGGCGATCTCCGCCTGCCGCTCGGCGATATAGGCGTCGCGCTTCTGCTCGGCGTAGGTGGAGGCGTCGGCGAGCGCCGCCTTGCGCTCGGGGAACCATTCCCAAAGGGCGTCGCGGAAGTTGGGGAAGGCCAGAATCGGCAGGGCCAGCACGATCATGAAAGGGATGAGGCTGGCGAGATTCTCCATGAGCCGACGCACCACCGTGCCCCAGCCCGAGTTGCTGGCGTGGTGCAGCATCGTCCAGAAGAGCCCCCCGACGGCGAGGCTGAGGAAGAAAATGACTGCGAAGAGCCAGCTGTAGGCCATGGCCCCGGCCCGGTCGGACATGGCGAGGATGAAAAAGAGCAAGAGCCCTGCGCCACCGACGCCGAGGCACGCGAACTGGAGCGTCGAGGGGATCTTGAAACGCTCCCCGTCGCGGTAGTCGTCTCCGTCTTTGAGTCCAGCCATAGATCTAGAAGCGGTTGAAGGGGGGGAAAGGAAGGGAATCAGTTGTCCGCGGCGGCCTGGAGGGCGCGGAGGTAGGCGGTCACGGCCCAGCGGTCCTCCACGGGGAGGACGCCGTTGTAGGGGCCCATGAGCCCCTTGCCGTGGGTGATGGTCCAGAAGATCTGGCCTTCGGGCATCTCTTTGACGCGGGCATCGACGAGGTTGGCCGTCGGGGGCATCGCCCAGTATTTCGAGACGATCCCGGCACCGTTGCCCGAAGTGCCGTGGCACGGGGTGCAGGTGATCTGGTAGCGCTCGCGTCCGCGCTCGAGGAAGGCCTCGTCCATGGTCAGCTCTTCGGGGAAGCCCTTTCCATAGAAGTCACCGAAGAGACCGGTGCTGTAGTAGGAGTCGCCGCGGGAGTAGTCGAGGCGGCTGCTCCCGGCCTCGTCTCCGAGAGGCGCGCCAAGGCCGAGCGGAACGGTGCCCTCGACGGGCGGCCGGGCGCCTTGGCCATCGGCGAAGAAGAAACTCGGCTTCTGCGCCTTGAGCTTGTACTGGTTGTCCATGTCGGGGAACAGCATGAACGGGGGCGAGGAGAACTTCGTCCCCCGCGGACCGAGCGCGAGTGCCAGGGTGATCGAAGCGATCGCAAGGATGAGGAAAAACCAACGCATGCCTGTTTCGGGTTCAGTAGGTGACTTCCTCGATCTGCCCGGCGCCGATTTCCGAGAGCAGTTCGCGGGTTTTCTCGCCGTGGAACTTGGGGTCGCGCGCCTCGATCACGAGCAGGAAGCCGTCGTTCGAAAATTTGGAGAAGAGAGGCGAATTGAAAAGCGGATGGTTCCAGCGGGGCAGGGCGATGATGGTGAAGAGACCGCCCACGGTGGCGAAGGCCGAAAGGAGGATGGTGAGCTCGAAGGTCACCGGGAAGAAGGCCGGGATGGTGAAAAGGTTCGTCGGCTTGCTCTGGACCACCGTCGGATAGAGGGAGACCTGGGTGAAGAACTGGAGCAGCAGTGCGGTGAGCGAGCCGGAGATGCCGCCGCCGAGGACGAGGGCGGACAGCCAGCTCTTGCCCAGACCCATGGCGTGGTCCATGCCGTGGACCGGATAGGGAGTGTGGACGTCCCAGCGCCGGAATCCGGCGTCGCGGACCTTTTCGGCGGCGTGGTAGAGGTCCGCCGCGGAGGAGAACTCGGCTACGTAGCCGAAAAGCTCGTTCGAACTGGAGGATGGATTGCTCACGGTTCTGGACTGGATGGAGGGTGGACGCTCAGTTGGCGGCGGCACGCCGCTTTTCGCGGAGCCGCTTCCATTCCGGGTAGTGGGGATCGGACTGGGGAAGGACGCCCTTGACCTCGCCGATCGCGATGACCGGAAGGAAGCGCAGGAAAAGGAGGAAGAGCATCATGAACATTCCGAAGCTACCGCCGAAAAGCAGCTTCTCCACCCACGAGGCGGAGTAGTTGCCCCACTGGCCTGGAAGGAAGTCGCGGGCGAGAGAAGTCGGGATGATGACGAAGCGCTCGAACCACATGCCGAAGTTCACGAAGTTCGCGATGATGAAGACGATCCAGAGATTGTGCCGGCAGTAGTGGAACCAGAAGACCTGGGGGGCGATGACGTTGCAGAAGAACATGCAGTAGTAGGCCCAGGTGTAGGGGCCGGAGAGGATGCGCATGTGGAAGGCGTCGGCCTCGAAGGCGTTGGCCCCGTAGTAGCTGATGAACAGCTCCATGATGTAGGCGTAGCCCACGATGGTGCCGGTCAGCAGAATGATCTTCGCCATGTTGTCGATGTGCTTCCCGGTGATGAGGTCCTCCAGCCCGTAGAGCTTCCGCACCGGCAGCATCAGGGTGAGGACCATGGCGAAGCCGCCGAAGATGGCTCCTGCGACGAAGTAGGGCGGGAAGATGGTGGTATGCCATCCTGGAATGACGGAAGTGGCGAAGTCGAAGGAAACGACCGAGTGGACCGAGAGCACCAGCGGAGTGGAAAGCGCCGCGAGGATGAGGTAGGCCATCTCGTAGTGGCGCCACTGGCGGTTGCCGCCGCGCCAGCCGAAGGCGAAAAATCCGTAGAGTTTCTTGGCGATGCCCTTGGCGCGGTCGCGAAGGGTGGCGAGGTCGGGAATGAGCCCGATGTACCAGAAGATGAGGGAAACGGTGAAGTAGGTCGAAACGGCGAAGACGTCCCAGAGCAGCGGGCTCTTGAAGTTCTGCCAGATCGCGTTGGAGTTCGGGATGGGGGCGAGGAACCAGACCATCCAGAAGCGTCCCACGTGGAAGCCGGGGAAGATCCCGGCGCACATCACCGCGAAGATCGTCATCGCCTCGGAGGCTCGGTTCACGGACGTGCGCCACTTTTGCCGGGTGAGGAAAAGGATGGCGGAAATGAGCGTCCCGGCGTGGCCGATGCCGATCCAGAAGACGAAGTTTACGATGTCCCAGCCCCAGGCGACGGGGTGGTTCATGCCCCAGACGCCAACCCCCGTCGAGACGAGGTAGACGAGGCTGAAGACGAGACAGAGGAATCCGAAGACCGAGGGCACGAAGAGCACCCACCAGATGAGTGGCTGGCGGTTCTCGACGATGCCGCAGACGCGGTCGGTGATCCAGCCGAGGGAGCGGTTGTTGAGAACGAGCTGCTCGCGCGCCACTCCTTCGGCCTCGGAAGGATGCACGGGTACGTTCGCTGAGGAGGTATCTGCCATGGTCGGGAAGGACTCGGATTAGTGCATCTGCGAGGTGACGACGCCCACCATTTCCGCCCCGGGCATCTTCGGATTCGGATTCTTGATGCGGGCGAGATAGCTGGTGCGCGGGCGCGTGCCGATGTACTTGAGCAGGTCGTAGTTGCGGGGATTGTTCTTCGTCTCGTGGATCTTGTCGCCCTCGGCCTTGAGGTTGCCGAAGACGATGGCCTTGGCGCCGCAGGCGTCCTGGCAGGCCACGGTGAAGGAGTTCGCCTTGACCTGCACGTCGGCGGAGTCGCGGGCGGCAACCTTGGCGGCGGCCTTGGCTTCGTTGATCCGCTGCACGCAGTAGGTGCACTTCTCGATGACCCCCCGCATCCGTACGGTGACGTTGGGATTCTTCTGGAGAAGCTGCGAGGTGGTCGCATTGCCCGCCGCCGGAGCGAGGGGACCCAGCTCGAGCTTGTCGAGGGGGCGCTTGTTGTAGTCGTAGTAGTTGAAGCGCCGCGCCTTGTAGGGGCAGTTGTTGGCGCAGTAGCGCGTGCCGATGCAGCGGTTGTAGGTCATCGCGTTGAGACCGTCGCCGGTGTGGACGGTGGCGTTGACCGGGCAGACCGTCTCGCAGGGGGCGCTCTCGCACTGTTGGCAGGCGACGGGCTGGGGAATCATCTCGATCTGGTCGTCGTCGACGGGCCGCTTGCCGGGCTCGATCTTGGTCTTCTCCTTGCCGGCGACGTAGTCGAAGACGGTGCCGAGTTCGGACACGGTCTCCTTGTCTTTGGGACTGGTGAAGTAGCGATCCATGCGGATCCAGTGCATCTCGCGGCCCTTGATCACCTGCTCCTTCCCGACGATGGGAATGTTGTTTTCAGCCTGGCACGCGATGACGCAGGCATTGCACCCGGTGCAGGTGTTGAGATCGACGGTCATCGCCCACTGATGGTGGGGGTCGATGCGGAACTCGTGGCCCTTGAGAACCCCGACAATGGGGTCGCCAGGCACCTCCCCGGTCATGTAGTCGGGACCCTTGTAGAGGGAAATGTTCTCGGGGATGTGGTGATCCATCCCCTGGTGCTCGGCGAAGCCGGGCTTCTCCTCGTACATCGCCAAGGTGCCCTCGCGGGCGATGGCGCGGCCCTCCATGCTGTAGTGCTCGGCGGTGAGGGCGAGTTCATGCTTGCCGCCCAGCTTGCGGACGAGGGCGCCGGTGACGACGTAGGGCTGCGCGGTGGTGAGCAGCGGATAGGCATTGAAGCCGACCCCCTTGCTCGCGGTGCCCTCGGCAAGGTCGCCGTAGTAGCCGAGCGCGAGGCTGACGGTGAAGTCGGCGTGACCGGGAGAGCGCAGCACGGGGACGCGGACCCTTCGGGACCCGGCGGAGAACTCGACGAGATCGCCGTCTTCGAGGCCGAGCTCGGCGGCGGTGGCGTTGGAGACGAGAGCCGCGTTGTCCCAGGTGAGCTTGGTGATGGGGTCCGGAGCTTCCTGCAGCCAACCGTTGTTGACGAAGCGACCGTCGTAGGTCGTGCCGCTGACGGTGAGGACGACCTCGAGCCCTTCGGGATGGGGGAAGTCCGCCACGGATGCCTTCGCGATCGCCTCGGCAAGGGCGCCCGTATCGCCGGAGAACTCGGACTTGGGCAAGGAGACGCCCTTGGCGAAACCGTCGCGCAGGGCACCGGTCCAATCCTTGCCGCCGACGGAGGCGAAGGTCGCCTTGACCCTGGCAAGGACGTCGCCGGAGCCGGATTCCTCCTGCATCAGGGAAAGAAGCAGACGCTCCACCGAGATGCCCCCCCAGAGAGGGTCGATCATCGGCTGCTGCACCGAGTAGTGGCCGGAAAGACTGTAGTGATCGCCCCACGACTCGAGGTAGTGGGCGCCGGGGACATGCCAGGTGGCGATCTTGGCGGTCTCGTTGAAGTGGATGCCGAGATGGACAAGCGCCTTGAGCGATTTGAGCTTGCCGGGCAGGTCGAGATTCGCCGGCGCGTCGTAGGCGAGGTCACCTTCCCCGGCGACGATGAGGGTCTCGATTTCCTCCTTTTCAATGGCCGAGGCGAGGGCGCCCACCGATTCGAAGTCGGGCAACTCGTGCTTGACCAGGGTGATGTGGGAAGCGTAGGCCCCGAGAGCCTGGTTGATCGCCGCGACGATGCCGTGGACGGCGGCGGAGTGCCGCGATCCGGCAAGCACGACGGCCTTGCCCTTGGATGCGGCGAGGTCGGCGGCGCATTCCTTGATCCAGTCCTGACGGAAGACGGCGGGAACGACGCGGGAAACGACGGAATCGGCGAGAGCCCCGAGGGAAGCGTCGCCCAGCGCTTCGGCAAGCTCCTTGGCAACCAAAGCGGCGAGCGGGAGAACCTGGGACGCCGGGAGACGGTAGCGGTGGTCGGCCTGTCCACCAGTGACGGTGAAGGCGGGCTCGACCGAATAGAGACGACCCATGCCGCCCTCGGCATCGGGCTCGCGGGTCGAGGAGAATTCGCCGAAGGAATCCTCGCCGACAGGGTCGTTGCCGAGGAAATCGCAGTCGAGGGAGAGCACGCGGCGGACTCCGCCGAGATCAACGACGGGCAGCACTCCCGGCCCATGGAGCGCGGCAGCGGCACGGCGGGCTCCGGTCGGCGCGAGCGCCTCGTAGGAGAAGAACCGGATCCCCGGAGCCGCCTTGGCGAGATCGTCGATCAGCGCCTTACGGGTGGGAGAGGTCGATTCGGAGAGAAGCACGCCGACCTTCTCGCCGCTCTTCGCCTCGCGGAAGGGCTCGAGAAAGGACTGCTCGAAGTCCTCGCGGGTGGTGGGCTTGCCCTGCTTGCGGAAGCCGCGCGAACGGTCCTGGTCGTAGAGGTCGAGAATGGACGCCTGGGTGAAGCAGGTCGAACCCCCGTTCACAGCGGGGTGGAGTCGGTTGCCATCGACTTTGGTCGGACGGCCTTCGTGGGTCGTGACGACGAGAGGGTCGCAGCCGATGCCGCCGAGCCGCGGCTTGGCGGTGGCATAGTAGAGCGCCTTGCCAGGGATGACCCACTCGACGTGGTCGTTGTATGGGACGAGGTGCTCGAGCGGGCGGCTGCACGCCACCCCGAACCCGGCGAGGGCAGTGGAGGCACCCATCAGCTTGAGGAAGCCGCGGCGCGAGGACTCGTCGAGCTCAAGCTCACCGGCCCCTTGGGGGAACTCGCGTTCGAGCCAGCCCTTGAACTCGGCGCTGCCCTCGAGCTCGCCGAGGCTGCGCCATTGGATGCGGGAAGTCTCCTCCTCCTTTGGATGATGCCACTTACGCTTCATTCGAAATTCGTTCTGCTGGGATTCCGGCTCGCTTCCGATGCCTCAATAATGGCAGGCCGCGCAGTCCTGCGGCGGGTGAATTCCCCAAGCCTGGCGAAGATGCGAACCGATCAGTTCGCGGCTCCATGGCTTGCCGGCATCTCCTTTCTTGAGTTCGTCCACCGAGGCCTCGGTCTTGCCGGCGACATAGGCGTAAAACGCTTCGGGATCGAGGTCGTCGGCTTTCCAGGCGAGATTGGTAATCTGGTCGAGGGGGCGGAGCTTGTCCTCGGGCGCCCGGTGGCACTCCAGGCAGAAGCTCATGCTGAGGGGCTTGGCGTGGTAGACGACGGGCATCTCGTCGACCCGACCATGGCACTCGACGCAACTGACACCGCGGTTGACGTGGGCCATGTGGTTGAAGTGGGCATATTCGGGAACCTTGTGGATCTGGACCCACTCGATGGGCTGGCCGGTGTAGCCCTCGTAGTTCTCGTCCATGGCGGCCCGCAAGGGCTCGAGTTTGGGGGAGTCGGCCTTCACCTTGCCGGGGCCGTGGCAGTTCCAGCAGACTTGGGCGGCAGGAATGTTCGAATGGGGCGAATTCTCCACGTGGGTGTGGCAGTAGCGGCAGTCCATCCCGAGCTGCCCGGCGTGCAGGCTATGGTCGAAGGGGATCGGCTGCTGCGGCATGTAGCCCACCCTCGTGTATTTAGGCGTGAACGAATACCACGCCACCGCGATGACGCAAACCCCGAGCACGCCGAGGCACGCTAGGATTTTGAAGGGAAGGAGATTTGTCCAACGGGGAAAGATGTTGCCCATGACGTTTGGAAGGTCCGCACTAAATCGCTTGTGAAAAATTTCACAAGCGATTTTTGCGCGAATTTCGACCTTTGGCTCCTTCTTCCCCGGATGCAAGAGAGCGCGGGGCCCGGAGCACGCCCCAGCGCCTCGTTTCGAAACAAGAAGGATCGCTTTCGCCCCTGCGTCGGGCGAAGCAGTCCAGCGTGCCCCCGGGCCGGGAGACAGGCTTTTTCTCCCTGAGCCTCGCGGAACTCACGGGCGGAATTCGGTCACGTTTCCGTTGTAGGGGTTGACCTGGAGGCAAACGAAGTTGTCGGGCCGGTTCGACTGCACGGCCCCCTCGCCTTGGACGAGGGTGATGTACCAGGTGTCGGAACCGCCCGAGCGGAAGGGCAGGTCGGTCGATCCGTCGGGCCGGAAGCGAAAGGCGACAAATTCGTTGCTCTCGAGGCGGCCGTTGGGACCCGAGGGCGCTTCGGCGCGGCCGCGGAAGGGTGCGACGAAGCCGAAGCGACGGTCGCGCTCGTTGCCGCCCTGCGGCTGGAGCAGGGTGCTGAGCTGTTCGTGGATGGCCGCCGGGGTGCGGATGCGGAAGAAGGTGCTAATGGGGACCAGATCGCCCTCCTGGTTGTATTGGTAGAGCTGGTAGCCGCGGAAGGCGAGGTCGGTGCGGGCGTTGGTGGGGTCGGTCATGCGGAAGAAGCGGACCTCGACGTCGGCGCTCTTCGATATGGCGAGCTGCTGCGCGAAGGTGAGCTGGTTGCGCAGCACCGAGCCCTCGCCCGTCAGGGTGTTGGCGGAGATCAAACTGAACAGGTTGGGGGCGGCGAAGGCGAGGAGCAGGCCGACGACTCCGAGTACGACCATCAGTTCGATGAGCGAGAAGCCG
>SLGN01000385.1 GCA_007123695.1 Verrucomicrobiales bacterium | reverse complement strand
GTCCAGAAAGCGCTGGACCCATCCCCTGCGCCCGAGGGGCGCAACGAGCAAAAGAGCCTCGTCCTGAACTGATTTTGAAGGGGAGACGCGTGCGATCCGCAGCCACCGGATCGACGGTCAGGGTGGGATTCGAACCCACGGTACCCTTTTGGGGCACGCTTCTTTAGCAAAGAAGTGCTTTCGACCACTCAGCCACCTGACCTTGTCGAAGGGGGCACCCGTCCGGATTTGGCACCGGAAGGCACATTTTAATAAGATGCCCAGCCACGTGCGTCTAGTCAATTCCTTTTGTCGCCGAGAGAAACATTTCCCGCCTCAGCCGGAAATCAGAATCGCGACCCAGCTCGGAATCTCGGCCCCTTCTCCCAAATAATAGCAATCCTAATAATTTGTATTCACATGCAGGTCTTCGAGCATGAAAGCAGATTGCCCATTGGGTTCCGTTCGCTACTCCTATCAATTAACTTCCCTCGGTCTGCGACGCGTGGAGCGGGTCTGTCGCGCGAAACCTAAATAACAACAAGGCTAATAATTGTGTTTTATCCGCAGGTCTTCGAGTATGGCGGTCGGATCTCTATTGGATCTCGTTCGCGACTTCTATCAATTCACGATTCACCGCCGTCGACCGGGGAGAGGAGGGGGCGGGAGAGGCGGCCGCTCGAAATGCGACCCCGTGGCTTCGGGACTGGGCTGGAACGGCGGCAGCGAGGCGGTCGCTGTGCTGTGCCGAATTGCGGGGGGGAAGGCGGAATCCAGTAGAATCCAGCAAGAGCATCAACTATTGCACAAGCGATTTCCTTTCCGAGGTGGATGGTCTTTCGCCTTCCGTCCCGAAGCGGAACTCGGTGCGGTGCCTGTATTCCTCGCCGGGTCGCAGCAGGCTACTCGGGAAGCCGGGCTGGTTGGGGGCGTCGGGAAAATGCTGCGTCTCGAAGCAGATGCCGCCCCAACGGGGGAAAGGATTGTCGGAGAACGAGTTCGCAGTGAAGATCTGCACTCCTGGCTTGGTCGTCGCGATCTCGAGGACCCGGCCCGAGGAAGGATCCGACAATCTCGCGAATGGCACCGGCGATGTGCCGCCGTCGCCGCTGTCGTCGCAAGCAATGATGAAGCAGTGGTCGTAGCCGCCGCCCTCGATCCCGCCGATGTCGCGTCCGATCGGCTTGGGTTCGCGGAAGTCGAAGGGAGTGCCCGCCACGGGGAGCCGCTCTCCGGTCGGGACTTTGCGGCGGTCGGTCGCGAGGATGTAATCGCTGTCCAGCCGGAGCAGGTGGTCGCGCACGTCGCCGCCTCCGGCGAGATTGAAATAGGCGTGGTTGGTCAGGTTGAGGTGAGTGGGCGCGTCGCTCCGCCCGGCGTAGTCGAGGGCGAGTACGTCGCTGTCGTCGAGGGTGTAGGTGACGGACGCCTCCACCCGGCCCGGATAGCCTTCGTGCCCGTCGGGACTCGTCAGGGAGAGGACGACGCGGGCGGCGCCGCCTTCGGAAGAGGCGGCGCCTTTCCAGCGCTGCCGGTGGAAGCCGGTGGTTCCGCCGTGGATGTGGACGCCATCCCGGTTGACGGTGTGCAAGTTGAAGCGGCGTCCGTCGATCTCGAAGCCACCCCCACCGATCCGGTTGGCGAAACGTCCGACGACCGATCCGAAGACCCCGCCGGCGAGAGCCTCTCCGAACGATCCGTAGGAGAGCGTCACCGATCCCAGCCGGCCTGCGCGGTCGGCGGTCTCGACCGATACCAGCAGCGCCCCGTATTCCGCGACGGTCACGCGGGTGCCGCGGGCATTGGTGAGCACGAAAAGCCCCACCTCGCGACCGTCGGGCAGACGGCCCCATGACTGCTCCTCCACCTCGGCGGCCACAGCGCGCGGATGGGTTGGAAAGGGCGAAAAGGCGGCGAAGACGGCGGTTGCGAACAACCGGATCTGGGCAAGTGTATACATATGCCGATGCTGCCTTCTTCGCTCCTCCGAGTCAATTCAGCTCTTCTTTTCGTGGCGATCCTTCTGCCGGGTATCGGCTTCAGATCCATCGCTGCCGACTGGCCGCGCTACCGGGGACCGAACCTCGACGGTATCTCAACCGAGGCGGGCATGCGCACCAGCGGCGAGGCTCCCGTGCTCTGGAGCGCGGAGGTGGGTCTCGGCTACAGCGCCCCGGTCGTCGGTGGCGGGCGCGTGATCCTGAGCGGCCACGACGGTCGTTCGCAGGACACGCTCTTCTGCCTCAGCGAAGGGACCGGGGAGATTCTCTGGCAGCACAGATACAAGCAGCCTCTCGGCAATCTCTATTTCCAAGGTGGCACGACCGGATCGGCCACGATCGACGGTGACCGCGTCTACCAGCTCGCCCGAAAAGGCGAGCTTTTCTGCCTCGATGCGGCAAGCGGGAAAGTGGTCTGGCAGCGCGATCTCTGTAGCGACTTTGGCTACAGCAAGCCGACCTGGGGCTTCACCGGCGCCCCTCTGGTCTGGGAGGAGCGCCTCTTCCTCGCCGCCGGCGACAGCGGGCTCTGCCTCGACAAGTCCGACGGTTCGCTGATCTGGAAGTCCGGAGACGAGGAGGCCGGATACGCGACCCCGCATCCCGTGGTGCGCGACGGTCGACGCCTCGCGATTTTTTCCAACAAGCGATCCTACGTCTGTGTCGATGCCGGGAGCGGAGCGGAGCTATGGCGCCACCGCTGGATGACGCGCTATGGCGTCAACGCCGCCGATCCCATCGTCTCGGGCGACACCGTGTTCCTCTCCAGCGGCTACGGCAAGGGCGCCACCCTCCTCGCGTGGTCCGGTCTCGAGGAAACTTCGACGATCTGGCAGAGCCGCGACATGCAGGCCCAGATGAACGCTCCGGTCCTCATCGACGGCCACCTCTACGGCATCAGCGGCAACGAAGGCCAGGACGGGACGGGGATCCGCTGTCTCGAACTCGCCACCGGCGCGGTGAAATGGACCGACTCCAGCGTCGGCCATGGCGCGCTGATGGCGGTGCAAGGGAACCTTCTCGTGCTGACCGAATCGGGCGAACTGCAAGTCGCACCAGCCTCGCCCGATGCCTACGCGCCCAGCTTCCGCCAGCAAGTGGTCGAGCCGAAAGTGTGGACGGTGCCGGTCTACGCCAACGGTCGGGCCTACTGCCGCAACGCGGGTGGGAAGCTCGTCGTGGTCGGGATGGTGAACTCGGGCAAATAGCGTGCATCCACAGTCCGCTTCGCAGGCTTACCTCGATGATCGGGTGGGCGACGGTGCTGTGATTGGCTTGATACTGCCGACGGCGGGCCGCAATAGGAGCAAGGGACGTGAAATTTTGCTCTGCCACAGCGTGCTTCAGGGTTCTCTGCGGCAATTCCTTCGGCTGAAGGTAGAGGGATCTAACACAGCTTCGCCTCCGAACGTCCCAAGATGAGAATGAAGCCCATCTTCCTTTACCTCGCCGCTGTGCTTGCGGTCACCCCGTGCTTGGTCGCGCAAGCTCCTGCCGACAACGAGCCTGCTCAGGGACCCGACGCCGTGGTCCAGGGCAGCTACGTGCGCTATGTCCACGGGCAGACAAACGAAGCACCGACGCCCGACGCGATGGCACCCGACCGACTCCAGACGTCGGTGGTCCGCTTCGAGAAGGACGGCGAGACCGTCGATCTCGTCGGGGTGGTCCACCTCGCCGATCCGGACTACTACCGCGAACTCGACCGTCGCCTTGCCGAATACGACGCGGTGCTCTACGAGCTGGTGGGCGGGCCGCATCCCGGTAAAGAAGCTCCGCCGGAAGGATCGGCCCCCGGCGGGGAAGTCGGCGAAGGCGGTGCTCTGCGACAAATCCAGCAGCTCGCGAAAGGCTTTCTCGGGCTGGAGTTCCAGCTCGACGGCATCGACTACTCGGCCCCCAACTTCGTCCACGCCGATCTCGCCTGGGACGAGATGAATTCGCTGATGGAGAGCCGCAGCGAGAGCTTCGCCGGCCTTCTCGGACGGGCGCTGAGCTTGGCCGACGAGGGAGGTCTCGCCGGGCTGCCCTCCGACGAAGCCGAGTTCGAGGGGCTGACGGGGCGGATATTTTCTTCGGTCCTCGCGGGCGACAGCAACGGCTTGAAGCGCAGCCTCGCACCGTTCCTGAGCAAGGCGGAGAACTTCGTCGTGCAGATCGAAGGCGAGGAGGGCACCGTCTTGGTGGCCGAGCGCAACCGTGTTGCGATGGAGCGCCTCGCCGAAGAGCGGGCGCGTCGCGCCGGTGGGCGCTACGCGATCCTCTACGGAGCGGGTCACATGCCCGACTTCGAGCGGCGGCTGTTCGCCGAGGGTTTCGTCAAGCGCGAAACCGACTGGCTCGACGCGTGGACGATCCACCCGCCCGGCTCTCCGGCGGCGGCGCCCGCGGGACCGCCGCCGCTGCAGTCGCTGCTGCGTGCCTTCACCGAGAATCCCGAGGTGCAGGAAGGGCTGCGCGAACTCGGCGAAATGCTCGAGCAACTCGGTGGCGCCGCGAAGTCCCTCGCCCCCGAAAGCCCCGGCGAAGGCCGCTGAAACGGTCTGGGGCGCGATGGATGCCGGGAGGAAAGTGGATCTGGCTTCAGCCCGATCCATCAGGTCGGTCGCCCCCGCGAGCAGCAGAGTACCGCTTGTTCACCCGCGATCAAACCATGCGATACAGTCGGCATCGGTCTTGAAGAAGAGCAAGGCCTCCCCGAAGGCGAGGAGGCGCTCTTCGTCGAGCGCCTCCAACGAGGATTCTAGCCCGGCGGCAGCCTTTGGGAACCTGAGCTTGAGCTGTCGGAGGACAAGGTCCCGTTCGCCTTCGGCGCGACCTTTCTCGATGCCTTTCTCGATGCCTTTCTCGATACCCTTCTCGATACCCTTCTCGATGCCTTCTTGAAGGCCTTCGAGCTTGCCGATTTCGACGAAAGGGTTGACGAGCGTTGGCATGGCGGAGAGGAATTCGTTTTCTTCCGAGAGTCTACGCACACGCTCGCGCAGTTGCAAGAGCTGATCGGCGTCCAGCGGGGTGTAGTGGCGGACGAAAGCGGCGGCAGCTTCCAACTCGTCGTCGCCGAGATTTTGCCGCAGCGCCTCGGCAAGAGTCTGGGCGATGGCCTCGACCTGCTGCCCGGAATTGAGGGGCATCAGAGAACTCAGCGCCAGAGCCGCGACGTTGCCGCCCTCAAGATGGGGCCGCGGGTCCATCAGGCGGAAGTGCAGCACCGGGCAGCGCGCCCGGATGAAGGCCACCTCGCCGAAGGTCCAGTCCAGCTCGGAGGGCTGGGGACGCAGCGGCTTGGCGTGAGTCAGCAGCACCGGCATCACCGGAAGGCCGTAGCGGATCGAATCGCGCAGGGCGTATTCGGCGACCCGCTCCAGGGCGAAACGGTGAGCTTTGGCTTGGCTCTCAAGATGGATCAGGAAAGCGGCGTCCCGGCCCCGCCACTTCGCCTTCACGAGTAGGTCGCCGACGCGGCGCGGGCGCTTGCCGGAGCGGGAGTGTTCCTTGTCGAGGTATTCGACTTCGGAGAAATCGGCGAACTCCAGCACCTCGGGGACGAAGGCGCGGAAGAATTCGATGAGCAGCCTCGGTTGGGAAAGCAAAGCCTTGATGAGATCGTCGTGGGTTGGGACGGGTGCCTCGGGTTCGGAACGTGCTGCGGGATCAGTCGCCATCCCAGGATTGTGGCACGCATTGGGTTCCGATGCCAGCGGCGGAGGGGAGGCTGTGGGAGAGGTCGGGCATTCGGGGCGGGAGGAAATCCGAGCCGGTGCCCCGTGAGGTGGAGGTCCCAGGCGAGGGCGGAGCGTATCGGGAGCAAGCGGCTCTACATGGGGCGCCTTTTTTGCGGAAACGTTACCGAGTTATTTCGAAAAAAGTTCGCGAGGGTGGTGAGTAGTGGAGAGGTGGGGATAACGAGATTGCCGCAGGGCAAGCGTCGCTGACGACGAGATTTGGCGTCGCTCTCCAAAAAGAGGTTCAGGCCCGGAAAGGGATTGTGCGTCGAGACCGTGGGCGAAGATCAACGCAAGGAAGGCGCGGTGCCAAGGGGCCTCGCGGCACCCGTCGGCTGTGCCGTCGGCAGGGAAAGCCGTTCGGTGTTCAGCCCGACCCATCCGGCTGGGCTCTCTGGCGCAAGAAGCACTGTCCGCAGCTTCTTTCTTCTGCTCAGCCTTCGACTTCGCCCGACGGGCCAACTTTGCGATTGAACTCCTTCGCCGCATCGGCTACACCCGGCACATGTTCAAACTGCGCCAGATGAAGGCGGCGGACTTCGATTCCGTCGCGGAGCTGATCTTTCTCTCGACCAACGCCTGGTACCGCCAGCGCCTCGGCCACCCCATCTTCTCCTGCGAGCCCCTCGCCTGCCGTGTCTTCTGCGAGGTCTACGAAGATCTCGATCCCGGCTGCGGCCTTGTCGTCGAGCACGAATCGACCGGCCTCGTCGTGGCGTCGTGCTTCCTCCATCCCCGCGAGACCCACGTCTCGCTGGGAATCATGAACGTGCATCCCAACTACTTCGGCTACGGCCTCGCGGGCAAGCTCCTCTCCCGCATCATCGAGGAGGCGGAATCGCGGGGCCTGCCCCTGCGCCTCGTCTCCAGCGCCCTCAATCTCGATTCGTTCTCCCTCTACAACCGGAACGGCTTCGCTCCCTTCTGCCTCTATCAGGACATGATCCTGACGGTGCCGGAGGACGGGATCGCCGCCAATCCGCAGGAGGCCGCATCTCCGCGCATCGAAGTCCGCGAAGCGGGCCCGTCGGACCTCGTCGCCATGGGGCGCCTCGAGTTCGCCGTCAGCGGCATTTCGCGGGAGCGGGACTACTGCTACTTCATCGAGAACAGCTCCGGCATCTGGCACGCTCTCGTCGCGGTGGGGGAAAGCGGCGAGGTCGAGGGATTCCTCGTCTCCATCGACCATCCCGCGATCCGCTTCATCGGCCCCGGCGTGATGAACGACGCCGCCGTCGCCGCCGCGCTGCTGCAGGCCCAGCTCGACCGATTCCGGGGGAAGACGGTGGTCTTCCTCGTGCCCTCGACCGAGAGGGCTCTCGTCGACGCGGCCTACGGCCTCGGCGCGAGAAACTGCGAACTCCATCTCGGACAGGTCCGCGGAACGGTGCAGCCGGTAGCCGGGATCGCCATGCCCACCTTCCTGCCCGAATCGGCGTAGCTTCGGTGGCGGAGTGGCGTTCGGCGGTCAGGCGAGCAGCTTGCGGACGATGTGCCCGTGGACGTCGGTGAGCCGGAAATCGCGGCCCTGGTAGCGGTAGGTCAGTTTGGTGTGGTCGATGCCGAGCAGGTGGAGCAGAGTGGCGTGCAGGTCGTGGACGTGGACGGGGTCCTCGACAACGTGGAAGCCGAGCTCGTCGTTCGCGCCGAGGGTGATGCCGGGCTTGATCCCGCCCCCCGCCATCCACATCGTGAAGGCCTGGGGATGGTGGTCGCGCCCGAGGCTGCGCCCGAGCGCGGCGCTGGCCTCGACCATGGGGGTGCGGCCGAACTCGCCGCCCCAGACCACGAGGGTGTCCTCGAGAAGACCTCGCTGCTTGAGGTCGGCGACGAGGGCGGCGGAGGCCTGGTCGACCTGCTTGGCCTGGGCGGTCACGCCGTTGGCGACCTGGGAATGGTGGTCCCAGCCGGAGTGGTAGACCTGCACCATGCGGGTGCCGCGCTCGAGGAGGCGGCGGGCGAGGAGGCACTGGTTGGCGAAGGCGGCCTTGGGATCGCCCGGCTTGGCCCCGTAGAGCGCGAGGGTCTCGGGCGGCTCGTCGGCGAAGTCCATCAGCCCCGGCGCGGCCGACTGCATGCGCCAGGCCATCTCGTAGGCGTCGAGCCGCGTCTCGATCTCGGGATCGCCCACCGTGCCGAGTTCGCGGCGGTTCATCTTCCCGATCAGGTCGAGGGAGTCGCGCTGGGCCCGCGCGTCGTAGCCGGCGGGGTTGGAGACGTGCAGGATGGGGTCGCCCGATTCGCGGAAGGGCACGCCGGCATGGCTACCGGGGAGAAAGCCGGCGCTCCACATCGCGGCGCCGCCGCTGAGGCTGCCGCCGCTTTTCAGCACGACGAAGGAGGGCAGGTCGTCGGCCTCGCTCCCGATGCCGTAGCTCAGCCACGAGCCCATCGCGGGACGGCCGGGGAGGCCGTGGCCGGTGTTGAGGAAGAGCTGGGCGGGGGCGTGGTTGAACTGGTCGGTCGTGACCGACTTCACGATCGCGATCTCGTCGACGACCTTGGCGAGGTGGGGGAGGCGGTCGGAGAGCTCGGCCCCGCTCTGACCATGCCGGGCGAAGGGGAAGCAGGGCGCGAGGACGGCGGCGTCGGGCTGGATGAAGGCGTAGCGCTGCCCCGCGATGACCGAGGGCGGGATCGGCTTGCCGTCGAGTTCGCGCAGCTTTGGCTTGTCGTCGAAAAGCTCGAGCTGGCTCGGTGCCCCGGCCATGAAGAGGAAGACGACGCGCTTCGCCTTGGCACCGTAATGGGTGTCGCGCGGGGCGAGGGGATTGGCCGAGGCGGTGCGGAGAAGATTGGGAAAGCCGCCCGCGAGAGCCGAGGCCAGCCCGATGCGCCCGAGGCCGAGACCGCAGTCGTGGAAGAAATGTCGCCTTGTCAGGCTGCGGAGGCCCGAGTGTAGCATGGGCTTGAGAGGTTTCATCCACGGGTGATGTTCTCGTTCAAATTCAAAAGGACGCGCGCGACCATGGCCCAGGCGGCGAGTTCGGGGGTGGCGTCCCCCTTTTCCGCCGAAAGGATCGCGGCGGCGTCGAGTTCTCCGGCGGCGAGTCGGGCAAGCTGCGCCTCGTGGTAGGCGAGGAAGTCCCGCCTCTCGTCCTCGCTCGGCGGGCGGGAAAGGACGCGCTGGAAGAGCGACTCAAGAGGGTCGGGTTCCCCGTCTGACCCTGTTAGGCGGGCGAGGGCCTCGGCCGCCTCGAGGAACATGGGGTCGTTGAGCAGGGTGAGAGCCTGCAAGGGGGTGTTGCTGCGCTCGCGGCGCGGCAGGCAGTTTTCCCCGGTGGGCCCGTCGAAGACGAGGTAGGCGGCGAAGGGCGCGGTGCGCTTGGCGAAGGTGTAGAGGCTGCGGCGATGGCGGTCCTCGTCCGCGCTGGTCTTCCACGCTGCGTTGCCGTAGGCGAGTTCGGTGACTCCGGCGGGCTGGGGCGGAAAGACCCCGGGGCCGCCTTGCTTCGGCGAGAGCAGCCCGGCGGCGTGGAGGGCGCCGTCGCGGATCATCTCGCCGTCGAGGCGGAAGCGCGGGCCGCGTGCGAGGAGTACATTGTCGGGATCCTTCGCGAGCTGGACCGAGTCGATCCGGCTGTCGCGGCGGTAGGCGGCGCTGGTGACGAGGAGCCGGTGGAGCCGCTTGAGGGACCAGCCCTGCTCGACGAACTCGACCGCGAGCCAGTCGAGCAGCTCGGGATGCGAGGGCAGCTCGCTCTGGTAGCCGTAGTCGCCCGAGGTGTGGACGATGCCGCGGCCGAAGAGGGCCTGCCAGGCGCGGTTCGCGGCGACGCGGGCGCCGAGGGGATTGCGCTCGCTCACGAGCCAGCGGGCCAGGCCGAGGCGATCGGCGCGCGTGCCCTCGGGGATGGGCTCGAAGAGGGCGGGCACGGCCGGCTTCACCTCCTCCTTCGGCGAGAGGTATTCGC
The DNA here is from genome assembly GCA_007123695.1 of Verrucomicrobiales bacterium. Classification (GTDB taxonomy): domain Bacteria; phylum Verrucomicrobiota; class Verrucomicrobiia; order Verrucomicrobiales; family DEV007; genus Arctic95D-9. The sequence continues at coordinate 2,362 of SLGN01000385.1, read as the reverse complement.
CGCGGTGGTGGCGGTGGGTCTTGCGGGGATGGTGGGCGGGACGCTCGCGCATCACGAGGGTGGTGGGGATCTCGGGACGCTGGCGCAGCAGCTTGGCGACCTCCTCGCGGTGGGCCTCGTGCCCGGGGGAGACCCTGACAAAGCCGCGTCGCAGCTCGGCCTCGTCGGCGGAAATGACGTCGGGCACGCCCGCGGGCAGGGCCTCGAGCTCGCCGGTGGCGTCGGTCGCGGAGATGCGGAAGCGGCCCAACCCGGCGACGAAGTGGCGCTCGAAGAGCAGGCTCAGGTCGAGCTCGCCGCCGCCGGCGAGGGGTTCGGCGAGGCGAAGCACGAGATGGTGGGCCTCGCCCTCGCGCGTCGCGGTCGACCAGCCCGTCGATCCGTCGCCGTCGAAGACGTTGGCGCCCGTGATTTCGCCCGAGCCGATCGCGATCTTGCCGAAGCTGACCGAGGCCTCGGAAAAGGCGAGCTCGCGCCCCCCGGCCTTCGCCTCGATCTCGCTAAGGAAGAAGTCGCCCTTGCGCCCCTCGTAGTAGGCCACGCCGGGGCCGCCCGCAGGGAGGCGGGGGTCGGGCAGGGCCTCGAGGAGCAAGGCGGTGACCTCCCGCCCGGCGAAGGCGGAAAGGTCGAGCGAGACCTCGTAGAGATCGCGCTTGCTGAAGTCGCCCGAGGCGTAGACGGAATGGTCGTTCTCGATCTCGAGCAGGGGCAGGTTCGACCGCGCCCGCAGCGGCGGCAGCGGAGTCCAGTCGGCCCACTTCGCCCGCAGCTCCTCGAGCCAGGGGCGGAAGTCCGCTTCGTCGACGGCGGCGGCGGCTTCGCTCTCGAGGGCGGCGACGCGGGCCTCGATCTCCTCGCGCCGCTTCGTCAGGGCCGGGTCGGGCACCTCGATCTCGGGTTCGTCGGCGTTGTCGAGCAGGGCGAAGAGAGCGAAGTAGTCGGTGTGGGTGATGGGGTCGAACTTGTGCGTGTGGCATTGCGCGCAGCCCGTCGTGAGGCCCATCCAGACCGAGCCCGTCGTCGCGACGCGGTCGACCATGGCGTGGTAGCGGAACTCGAGCGGATCGATGCCGCCTTCCTCGTTGAGCATCGTGTTGCGGTGGAAGCCCGTCGCCACGAGCTGGTCGAGGGTCGGGTCGGGCAGCATGTCGCCGGCGAGCTGCTCGATGGTGAAACGGTCGTAGGGCAGGTCGGCGTTGAGGGCGCGCACAACCCAATCGCGGTAGGGCCAGATCGAGCGGGGCCGATCCTTCTCGTAGCCGTTGCTGTCGGCGTAGCGGGCCAGGTCGAGCCAGTCGCGCGCCCAGCGCTCGCCGTAGGCGGGCGAGGCGAGGAAGGCATCCACCAGCGAACTCCAGGCCGACTCGGGATCGGCGGCGTGGGCCTTGAGGAAAGCCTCGGTCTCGGCGAGGGTGGGTGGCAGGCCGCGCAGGTCGTAGGAGATGCGGCGGACCAGGGTGCGCGGATCGGCGGGTCCGTTCAGGGGCAGATCCTTCCCGGCGCGGGCGGCGTCGAGAAAGCGGTCGACGGGATGGGACGAGCCGCTTTCCCCGATCTCGGGAGCCTCCGGCCGCGTCGGCTTCACGAAGGCCCAATGCTCCTCGTATTTCGCCCCGCCGTCGATCCAGCGCCGCACCAGCGCGACCTCCTCGGGGGAAAGGCGCGGCTTGTTCGCCTTGGGCGGGGGCATCACCTCGCTCGGATCGTCGGAGAGGATCCGCGCGACCAGCTCGCTTGCGGCCGAGTCGCCCGGCGCGATGGCCCGGTAGCCGCCGAGGTCGCGCGTCGCCGTCGCGAAGGTATGCAGGCCGAGGTCGGCCTCCTGCATCTCCTCGTCGAAGCCGTGGCACTTGAAGCATCGGTCGCTCAGCAGCGACCGGATGTCCCGCTGGAAATCGACTTCCTGCGCCGCCGCGCCGCCGCCGAGGGAGACGAGGACGATGGGGAGCAGATGGCGGGAGAAGCTCATGGGGAAAGATGCACCCGAATCGGGCCCCCGTCGCGGGGCGGAAAGGCGTGAACGCTTTTCGCGTAATGGGCTCCGACGCTCTGCATTCCGCAATCCGCTAAGAAAGAAGCTCCCGCACCACCCGCGAGGGATCGACTCCGGTCAGCTTGTAGTTGAGGCCCTGGAAGCGGTGGGTGAAGCGCTCGTGGTCGATGCCGAGGAGATGCAGGGCGGTGGCGTGGAGGTCGCGGACGTGGACGGGATTCTCGGCGACGTTGTAGCTGAAGTCGTCCGTCGCGCCGTAGGTGATGCCGGGCTTCACCCCGCCGCCGGCCATCCAGACGGTGAAGCATCGCGGATGGTGGTCGCGGCCGGCCTCGGGGCTGTCCCATTGGCCTTGACCGGCGACGCCGC
>SLGN01000755.1 GCA_007123695.1 Verrucomicrobiales bacterium | reverse complement strand
GCGAGCGCCTTGATCTCCTCGTTGGTCGAGCGCCCGTAGCTCCAACGGGCGATCGCCGGCATCAGTCCCGGGCTGATCTCGCCCGCCTTCATCTTCTTCATCAGGGCGAGCCCGGTCGTCGGGCTGGAGGTGATGAGCTCGAGGGCCTCGGCGCGGGCGGCGGGGGTGAGGGCCTGCCATCGCTCGAAGAGGAAGTCGGCGGCGGCCTCGCGCTTGTCGCGGGAAAGCAGGCGCACGCCCGCCGACTGGATCGCGGGCGGCTCGGCGAGGGAGACGAGCGCGTCGACCACGGGCTTCTTCTCCTCGAGCGGGCGCTGCGCCACGAGGACAAGGGCGGCGAGACGCGCCTCGTCCGTGGCGGAGCGGTCGAGAGCGATGTCGGTGGCCTGGGCGAGCAGCGATTCGAGCTGGTCGGTGCCCTGGCCCAGCTCGGGCAGCCGGGCGGCGACGAGAGCGGCGAGGGATTTCTGCTTGAGCGGACTGCGGGGGAGTCCCTCGGAAAGACCGGTGACGAGGGCGAAATGGCGGACTCCCGGCGTGCCGTCGAGGCGCGCGAGCAACTGGGCGATTTCATCGGCTTCGCCTCGGGCCGCGACGATCCGGGCGAAATCGACGAGCACGGGGCTGGTCTCCGCCGCAGGCCGGGCGAGGAAGGACTCGTCGTCGAGCAGTGCGAGGAGGATGGCCAGGGACAGCTCGGGCTTCGAGGAAAAGACGCCCTTGCGCAGCCAGTCGTCGACCGGGTCGGCGGCGACCTTGGCGGCGAGCGCCTCGGCCCCGAGGTCCAGCCCGGGATCGAGGGCGAGGGCGAGGAAGCGGAAGCGGGCCGCGTCCCCTTTCGCCGCAGCGGCAGCGATCTCGGTGGAAAGCTCCGCCGCCGCGCCCGTCTCGTGGGCGGCGAGCAGGACGGTCTCGAGCAGGCCCGGATCCTCCGCTCCGGCGAGGGCGTCGCGCAGGTGGTCGATACCGAGGACGTCGAGACCGGCGAGGCTCCAGAGCGCATGGGCGCGGGTGCGCGGGTCGGGAGCGTTGGAGAGCATCTCCTCCAGCTGGGGCGCCACCGACGCGTCGCCTGCCTCGACGAGAAGCCGCTGCGACTCGGTGCGGATCCAGCCATGGGGGCTGCCGAGCAGGGTGGCGAGCTTCTCCGGATGGCCCTCGGGCAGCGCGGCGGGCGGGACCGCCTTGTGGCCTTTCGGAACCAGTCGCCAGATGCGCCCCTGGTCGAAGCCGGCCCGCATATAGTGGGTCTCGGCGAAGTCGTCGGGGAAGAAACGCGCGTGGTCGATGAAGCGCCGGTAGATGTCGACGATGTAAAGCGCCCCGTCGGGACCGTTGCGCAGGTTCACCGGGCGGCACCATTCGTCGCCCGAAACGAGGAAGTCGCGCCCCTCGCCGACGCGCTCGGCGACGAAGCTGGCGCCCCGGGGAACGAGCCGGTTGCGCGTGACGAGCTGGCCCGTCGGCTCGCAGACGAAGACGTTTCCGGCGAGATCGGGCATCAGCCCGCCCCGGTAGACGCCGAGGCCGCAAGCGGCGGTGTAGGTGCCGGCGTGCGCCGCCGAGGTGGTGTGGCTGAGAGCGATCGGATAGACCGGGGAGGCCGCCGGCTTGATGTCCTCGTGCCCGAAGTTGATCCCGGCGATCGAGTTGCGCCGCACCGCCTCCAGAGGCATCACCGCGAACATCACCGGATTGCGGTTGCTGCAGAAGAAGTGGCGGTTGAAGTCGTCGAGCCCGCCGCCGAACTGCCCGGCCCCGGGGACCGTGCCGACGGCACCGGTGCGCGGATTGTAGCGGAGGTTGAGCTTGGTGATGTCGAGGGCCTCGTCGGCCTGCTCGCCGGGATAGATCTGGGTGCCGTCGAGCCCGTTGCAGAGCCATACGTGGTTGTCGAGTCCGTAGCGCGGACTGGAGACCTGGAGCTGGTTGTGCCGGGGCTCGTTGGTCGTGAAAAGCACCTTGCGCACGTCGGCGATGTCGTCGCCGTCGGTGTCCTCGAGGAAGAGGATGGAGGTGCGCGTCGTCGCGAGCAGCCCGCCCTTCATCGGCATCAGGCCCTGGACGTGGTCGAGGCCGTCGGCCCAGGTCGTGGCCCGGTCCATGGTGCCGTCTCCGTTGGTGTCGTGGAGAATGCGGATCCTCGACAAGTGGGGGCCGCCGTCCTCGACGGGCAGGGGGTAGTCGCCCATCTCGGCGACGAACATGCGCCCCTTGGCGTCCCACACGACGTCGACCGGGTCGCACACAAGGGGCTCGTGGGCGACGAGCTGCATCTCGTAGTCGCCGTCGATCTCCCAGAGCTTCGCGCTCTCCTCGGGGGACAGGGGCAGACGGCGTGGCAGGATGCTTTCCCCGGTCACGGAATAGCCCATGTCGGCGGACCGCTCCTCGGGCTCCCATTTCTCGGTGAAGGTCCCGAGGGGATGGAGTTCGAGCCGCCGCACGAGGCAGGCGGCGAATTCGCTCTGCAAGCCGATCCATCCGGACGAGGGATGGCAGTCGGTCACCTCGTTGACGAGTTCGCCATTGAGGAGGATGCGGATCGTGTCCCCGGCGCAGACGACCTCGAGACGGTTCCATTCTCCGAGCGGGTTCTCGATGTCCTTGGCGCCGCGGAAGCCCTTCACGTCCACCCAGTCCGGATCCCGGTCGCGCCAGTTGATGCGGGCCATCGTCTTGCCCTCGGCGGGGAAGGTCTCCTTGGGCGCGCCCTTCGTCCAGACCGGCTCGCCGTCGCGGTCGCGCTGCACTTCGGCGGTGACCTTGGTCGGGGCGATGCTGCCGTCCTCGGCCTTCGCCGCGAGCACGAGGATGTCGCCGCTGCCGCCCTCGATCAGTTGGCCCTCGATGCAGCTCAGCCAGGTGTTGCCGTAGGCCCCGTCGGGCCCGAAGGCATGCAGGAGCAGCCCGCAGTCGCGGGCGCGGTCGGCGCGGGTCGAGAAGGTGCGCTCGCCCCACTGGTAGTCGATCACCAGATGGTAGTCGCGGTAGGCCTGCTTGGTGCGCAGGTAGCCCATGCCCTCGCCGGTGACCCGCATCGTCCCGTCCTCGCCGATGGCCCAGATCTTCTTTGGATCGTCCTCCAGCGAGACCTTGGGGTTGAGGTGGGCGACGAAGTCCTTCAGCTCGGGATCGGCCAGCAGGTTCACCACTTCCGTCGGCGCGACCGCCTCGGCGGAATCCTGCGCGCTCAGCGCCGGGGCGGAGGGGTCGGAAAGG
>SLGN01000459.1 GCA_007123695.1 Verrucomicrobiales bacterium | reverse complement strand
GGCGAGGGCTTCGCGGGCAGTGGCCACATCCCCCCCGGCGAGGAGCAGTTGCGCTGCGGAGCTTTGCCCCTCCTCGTCGACGCCGCGCTCGAAACGCTCGCGGATGGCGGTCTCGGTCTCGGTGAAGGTGGCGATGGCGGATCGCGCGAGCGCCACCTGCTCCCGCGCCTCGGCGAGGGCGAACCAGGTCTTCGCCCCCTGTCCGGCCAACGAAAGCTCGGCGGTGGCGCGGTCGAAATCCGATGCCTCGAACTCGGCCACGGCCGCCGATTTGGCCGCGCGGATCCGCCCCCAGAGGTCGAGCTCCCAGCTCATGTTCATGGACAGCGCGAACTGGTTCACCCGGTTCGAGAGCACGGTCCCGGGCGGCACTCCCGGCAGGGGCAGACCGATGAAGTTGAGCAGGTCGCGCTGCGCGCCAAAGCCGCTCTGGATCTGGGGATAAAGATCCGCCCCGATGATCGCGGCGTTGGCGTGGGCGATCTCGATGCGGGCGCGGGCGGCCTTGAGGTCGCGGTTTCCCGCGACGACGCTGGCGACGAAGGCCGAGAGATCGCCGGACCCGAAGGTGGAGACCCAGTCGTGGTCGGGGTGGACCGTCGGCGTCCACGAGGGTCTCGCGACCCAATGGGCCGGGACCTCGACGCTGGCGAAGCCGCTCGCGTTTTCGGGAGAGAGCGAACGGCAGGCGGGGAGCCCGAGGCACGCCGCCGCGAGCATCGCGAGGACGCGCGCGGAAGATCCGCGGCGTCGAGTCTCGGGCGTCGGGGGCTCCGCATCGCTTTCAAAGGGACCCCGCAGGCCCGCAGCGGTGAACTCGATGAGGCGGCGCAGCGTGTCTTCCGGATCGGTGGCGTCGACCCTGCCGCCGGAAAAGGCGGGCAACCGGTCGGCATGGGTCAGGGCGAAAATCATCGTGCCCACCGAGAGATGCATCCGCCAGAAAAGCGACGCGGGATCGACGCGGGGCAGCGCCGCCTGAGCCGCCGCCGTGAAGCGTGCGATGACCTCTCGGAAAAGATCGAGGAGGGCCTCGTGGGGGTGCTCGGAACTCTCCGCGAGACAGCGGCCCGCAAGGCGGAGGTAGACCGGCGTCTCGTGCGGCGAGGACTTGACGCGGTCGACGACGGGGCGGTGCAGCGCCTCCAAGATCTCCTCGATCGGGACGGGACTTCCTGCGTGCCGGGACTCGGCTTCGTCGAGCAGACGCAGACGCTGCTGGTTGATCGGCTCGATGACTCGCGCCAGCACCTCGCCGACGAGCCCCTCGCGCGAGCCGAAATGGTAGTTCACCGCGGCGAGGTTGGCCCCCGCCGCGCCGGTGACTTCGCGCAGCGAAAAGTCGCGGAAGCCTTTTTCGGCGATCAGCGATTCCGCCGCATCGAGGATGCGCGAGCGGGTGTCCGGGGGCTGGTTCTCGTTTGCAGGCATGGGCGCAGCGGTCCCGGCGAAGGGATCTCCGCCGTAGACGCTACGTTTCAAACGAGCGTTTGAATCCTGCAAACGATATTTTCGCCCTTCGCTCTGGAACGGGAGAGGGAGCGCTGACCCCGGCCGGGACCGGATCCGGGGTCACTTCCCCCGCCGCGGCGGCTCCCAGCGCGGCTCCCACTCGGGCAGGGGGGAGCGGGCGATCTTCAGGTAGGCGCCGATTTTCGCCGCGATTTCCGGGTGTTCCGCCGCAACGTCGGTTTCCTCCGATACGTCGTTTTCCAAATCGTAGAGCACGACGGTCTTGTCCGGCCCGCCCTGGCGGATTCCCTTCCATCTTCCCGCATAGAGCGCGGCCTGCTTGAATCCGCCCTCGTGGAACTCCCAGTAGAGAAACTCGTGCTCCTCCTGCTCCTCGGGCCGTCCCAGCAGGGTCGGGACGAAGCTGATGCCGGTGAGCCCGTCGGGGACCTCCGTCCGGGCGAGTTCCGCGGCGGTGGGGAACCAGTCGGCGAAATGCCCGACGTGCCCGGTCACGCCGGGCTCGACGGTGCCGGGCCACCAGGCGAGGAAAGGCATGCGGATGCCGCCGTCGGTGAGGCTGCGCTTGATGCCGCGGAAGGGACCGCTCGGCTGGAAGCGCTCCAAGTCGTGGCGGCTCTCGTTGTGCGGCCCGTTGTCGCTGGTGAAGATGACGAGGGTGTTCTCCGCAATCCCGAGCAGCTCGAGATGGTCGAGCATGCGGCCGACGTAGCTGTCGATGCGGGTCACCATCGCGGCCTGGCCCTTGTCAGGATCGGGCCAGTCCTCCTTGGTGTAGGGCCCGTAGTCGGGGGTGTGGGCCCCGTCCCCGATTTCCCGGGCCCGCTCGTTGTTGGCGTGGGGGATGACGAGGCTCCAGTAGAGGAAGAAGGGCTGCATCTGGCTGCGCGAAACGAACTTCAGCGCCTCGTCGGTGAAAAGGTCGTCGGCGAAGAGGATGGGGTCTTCGGAATAGCCGGCCCCGCTGTCCCCGATGGGCGTCACGTAGTTCGGCAGCGAGATTCGCGATTCGTTCCGCCACAGGAAGTCGGTGAAGTGGTTGTGGGCGTGTCCCTGGTTGAGGAAGCCGAAAAACTCGTCGAAGCCGTGAGAGCGGGGCAGCCCCGACTCGGCCGGACCCACGTCGCCGAGGCCCCATTTCCCGACAAGGGCGGTCCGGTAGCCCGCCTGTTGCAGAGTGGCGGCGACGCATGGATCGCCGGGCTGGAGCGCCTGGATCGCGGGATTTCCGCGACCGGCATTCCCACGGACCCTCGTACGCCCTTGGTGCTGCCCGGTCATCAGAACGCTGCGCGACGGCGCGCACACCGTGGCCCCCGCGTAGAACTGGGTGAAACGGAGCCCCTCCGCTGCCATGCGGTCGAGCCGGGGCGTCTTGATGACTTTTTGGCCGTAGCTGCCGAGATCGCCCCAACCGAGGTCGTCGGCCATGATCCAAATCAGGTTGGGCCGGTCGTCGGCCCGCAGAGCTGCGGACCCCGGGACGAGACCGAGGGCAAGTGCGAGAAGGGGGAGGAGGAAACGTCTCATGTCGGGTCGGGCTTTCAGGGTTTCGGGGTGTCGGGCTTCTGCCAGGGAATGGCTCCGCCCCGCTGGATCTGCCGGGCAAGAGCGGCGGAGAGCTCGGAAAGGATCTTCGGCGCCTTGGTCGCAAGATCGGTGGTCTCGCCGGGATCGTCCTTCAGATTGTAGAGTTCGAGGGAGCTGTAGGGATCGTTTTGGAGGATCTTCCAGTCGCCCCGGACGAGG
>SLGN01000483.1 GCA_007123695.1 Verrucomicrobiales bacterium | reverse complement strand
CTCCTCGACCAGGTTCAGCAGGCGGCGTTCGTGGAAGTCGCCCGTGCTCGGATCGATCTCTCGGCCGCCGAGTTCGCGCGCCACTACGGCGCCCCCGCCGGAAAGCTGCAGCGACTTGAAGGTCGAGGCCAGGCCTACCACCGTCCCGGTCCCGCCCGCGCAGAGCGCGAGGACGCCGGGATTCCAGAGAGCAAGCCCCCCGGCGGCGGCAGGGCCGGCGGCGTCCGGCATCTCGCCAAGAAAGGCGAGCAGGCCGACGACGAGGGCGTAGACCGCCGCCACGATGCCGACCAGCGCCAGCGCGAAGTAGAGCACGAGAGTCCGGGTCCGGCGGCGCGCCAGCTCCTGCTGCTCGAAGAAATCCATGGCGGCCAAGCCCCCGTCCGCGCAACGGGGCGGATCAGAACTTCACCTTCACCGCCTCGCGCTGCGAATCGTCGGTGATCTCGAAGGGCGTTGCTGCGGCGAAGTTGAAGATGCCGGCGACCAGATTCGAGGGGAACATCTCGATCTTGTTGTTGTAGGCCATCACCGAGTCGTTGTAGGCCTGCCGCGCGAAGGACACCTTCGACTCCGTCGAGGTCAGCTCCTCCTGCAAGTTGAGCATGTTCTGGTTGCTCCGCAGCTCCGGATAGGCTTCGGAAACGGCGAAGAGCCGGCCGAGCACTCCCCCGAGGCCCGAATCCGCCGAGGCGAGGCGCTTCATCGACTCCGCGTCGCCCGCCACCGCCGACTCGCGCGCAGAAGCGGCGGCGTTGCGGGCTTGGATGACCGCCTCGAGGGTTTCCCGCTCGTGCTGCATGAAGGCACGCACCGCCTCGACGAGATTGGGCACGAGGTCGTAGCGCCGCTTGAGCTGCACGTCGATCTGCGCGAAAGCGTTTCGGTAGCGGTTGCGGAGCTTGACGAGGCCGTTGTAGGCCCCCACGACAAAGATCACGGGAATGGCGAGGACGACGAGGGCGACAAGTAGGGTGACGATCGTGGACATGGGAGGATGGCAGTGCTGCGTGGACCGGATGCGATGGGAGGCCACGTAGCATATCCGACATCCGGGAATTCTTCGACCCGAAATGCGCGGGATCTGTACTTGCGCCTCACCCCGGCCATTTGGTATTCTTCCGACCGATGGGAGGTGCAGGCGCCAGATCGGCGGCAGTGTCTCTCCGAGGATCCATCAAGCCCAGCCTGAAATGCCGCGATGAAACTCCGCCACCGCTTCCTGCCGATCGTCCTGCTCGTCGTCTACGTCTTGCCGTCGCTCGAAGCCCAGACATCGGTGCCCCCGAATCCCGGAAAGGCCGGAAAACGCAACCTCGGCGAAGGCGGCACGGCCAACGCGCCCGCCGGCGCCACCATCGCCCAGCGTCCTGCGGAGGTCGTTCGCTACCTTGCGGTGACCAAAGTGGAGGCATGGGCCAACTCCGAAGGCAGGGTCATCGAGGCCAGGCTGCTCTCCTTTTCCGATCCCGCCGAGGCCGAGGCCGGTCCTCTCGAGATCGTTCGCGAAGGCAAGGTCCGCTTTCTTGTCGCGGGCCGCGACGACCCCGTGGAATATCCCATCGACCAGCTTGGCGAGGAAGAACGCAAGAAGATCGAGGCCATCGCCGAGGTCGCCGCAAAAGGCCCGCCGCCGAAGAACTGAGCTCCGTAAGACGAAAGGCCGAGGTCGTTCTCACGCGAACGGCGCCCGAAGCCGTCGGGCGGATCGGGGCTCACGCGGGTGGGGACGGGATCTGACGAGCGATTGGCGGGGACATCTTTTCGAGAACTTCGCCGGCGAGTCGATGCCGGGGAGAGCCTTCCAATCAAGGCTCTGCCCTTTCCGTCTCCGGATCACGGAGATCCCGCAGCGAACGAAGCTCGCCGAAGTCCGCCCCCCGCATCCGCCGAGCCCCGCTCGTCCGCTTCGGCCCCGTGCGCCCCGCCGCCTTGAGTCGCACGAACACCCCGTCCACGAACGCCGCCGAGCCGATCACCGCCCCGTCGCTGAAGTAGCGCACCTTTCGTCGCAAAGCCTCCGCCAGCGGCAACGCCCCGCCCGCCTCGGCGACCCGGTCGCATTCCTCCGCCGCAATCCCCGCGCGTCCGCCCTCTCCTGTCGCCTCGTCCGGCTTCTGCTCGCGCCCGTCCGAGTAAAGCAGCAGTCGGTAGCGACGCTGCACCTCCGCCCAGTCCGGCAAATCCCCGCGATCTTTCCCATCGGACGCTGCGGGCGCATCGGGATGTTCCAGCCCCTCCCGTGTGATCGAACTCAGCCCTTCCCGCGCCTTCTCCGCGCCCTTGCCCGCACCGCAGGCCTCGCCGTAGCCGCTCCAGCGGTAGTCCTCCGGACGCTCCACCAGACTCGCCCTCACCGGATTTAGATCAATGTAAGCCGCCACCGTCCGCAGCGTCGTCTCCCCGCCCTCCAGCAGCACGCTTTTGAACCGTGCCTCCCACAGCGTCCCCACCCGACCATTGCGGCGGTTGTAGAAGACCGAGACCCGCTGCTTCAGTTCCTTCAAAAACACCGACAAATCGAAGCGCCGCCGCTCGTAGCGCTCCAGAATCCGCCGTTGCCAGCCTGAGTTCCCCGAACGCCGAGCCGCCTCCAGCTCCCTCGCCACCTGTTCCACCACCGCGTCGTCGTAGAGCAGCGGCAGCAATTCCAGCAGCGTCTCCGCATCCAGCTTCGGCATCGTCTCCTTATCCGGCACTTCCAGAAGCAGATGGAAGTGGTTGCCCATCAGGCAGTAGGTGACAACATTCACCCCCAGAAACCGCTCCAACTTCCGCAAAATGGATCGAAAGACCTCCTTCTCCGCAGCATGGAAGATGATGCGCCGGTCGACGACGCGCGAGATGCAGTGATAATAGGCCCGTCCAGCTCCGGGCGCGACGACAATGCGGCGTTGGTTCATGGATTCGGAAATTCGTTACGCAAGAAAATTACTCCACTTCCCGAATTTTGCAAATAATGAGCCAGAATTATTTTTGGGAGATTTTTGGGAGAGAGAGAAGGGGTGGGGAGCATCGGCGGGGGTGGCTAGAAGCGGTTGCGCCACATCATGGACTCGACGGGCAGGGGGGTCCGGTGGTTGTATTTGGCGGAGCCCTTGGAGTGGTAGGGATTGAGGATTTCGCCTTGGACCAGGAAGTAGATGAGCTGGCCTACGGGCATGCCTTCGTAGACGCGGACGGGCTGCTTCACGGAAATCTCAAGGGTCCAGTGGTTGCAGAAGCCGACGTCGCCCTTTCCGGCGGTCGCGTGGATGTCCATGCCGAGACGGCCGACGCTGGATTTGCCCTCGAGGAAGGGGACGGTGGCATGGGTCTCGGTGTATTCGACGGTCGAGCCCAGATAGTTGATCTGCGGCTCGAGGACGTAGCCTTCGGCGGGGATCTCGAAATGGTCGATCTCGTTGTGCTTGCGTGCGTCGAGGACGCGGTTGCGGTAGGTGGCGAGATGCCTGCTTAGGTGCACGTCGTAGCTGTTGGTTCCGAGACATTCGCGGCGGAAGGGCTCGATGACGATCTCACCGCGCTCCATCGCGGCGAGAATTTCGGAATCGGAAAGGATCATGGTCGTTTTCCATCGATAAGGAGAGTGAAGGGGGGCGGCAAGTGCTTTTTGCGGTCGCCGCGCCGCGAAAAGGCGTTGCGGGGGGGGAGGGGCCGGGCCACGATGCAGCCCATGGAGGGAAAAGATCCACTCATCATCGCGATCGACGGTCCGGCGGCCTCGGGTAAGAGCACCGTGGCGCGACGCGTCGCGGCGGAACTGGGGCTCGTCTTCGTCAGTTCAGGCGAGATGTACCGGGCCTTCGCCTGGTGGGTGACGAGCAAGAGGGTCGATCCTTCCGACGCGGTAGCAGTCGTCGATCTGCTGGTCCGGACGGATTTCGTCTGCGGGGAGAAGGAGGGGCTCGGCACTGTTGCGGTCGGTGGAGTGCCGATGACCCGGGCCGAGCTTTCCGCGCCCGAGGTCAATGCGGCCGTCTCCGCAGTCGCCGCCATTCCCGAGGTGCGCGAGCGGCTCGTCGCTGAGCAGCGCCGCTACGGTCTGGAGCGGGGCGTGGTGATGGAGGGGCGCGACATCGGATCGGTCGTGTTTCCCGATACGCCCCACAAGTTCTACATCGACGCTTCGCCGGAGGTGCGGGAGGCACGGCGGCGGGCCGAGGGCATTGCCGATTCCATTGCCAAACGCGACCGCATCGACTCGAGCCGCAGCGCGTCGCCTCTCGTGGTGCCCGACGGGGCGCTGGTGGTGGACAGTTCGGAGCTGTCGGTGGACGAGGTTGTGGCCCGCGTCCTCGCGGCCGTTCGCGAGCCTGCGCGACGATGACATTCGCCGACCTCGATGCAGGCGCGAAGGAGGCGGGAATGCACGGCGGTTTCTGACAAATTCGCTAGATGAGAGACGGTGGCCCGTGTTTTCGTTGGCCTATCGCGAGGTGGTGAAGGGGCCGGTCGTTCATTTGCTGATCGGCTGGGAAATCCGCAGGTAGGCGAAGAGATCGCGCAACTGCTGTTCATCGAGGCCTTCAAGCAGGCCCTCGGGCATGAGGCTGCGGCCCATCGGTTCGACCGCTTCGATTTCGGCGGCGGAGAGGGTCAGGTCCTGTCCGTCGAGGCCCCGCAGCACGGTGACCTGGTTGTCGCGATCGACTTGGAAGCCGCCGAGGGTGCGGCCGTCCTTGGTCGTGACGGTGATGAACTGGTAGCCTTCGCGGATCTCGACGCTGGGATCGACGATGCTGATGAGCATGGTGCCGAGGTCTTCGCGCTGGTAGCCGGTGAGGTCGGGCCCGATGTTCCCACCCTTGAAGAAGAGCTTGTGGCAGCTCGCGCAGCGCTGCTCGTAGATGGCCTCGCCGGCGTAGGGGCTGCCGGTGCCCGCCTTCAGGGCTGCCTCGACGGCGGCGATCTTGGCGTTGACGTCCATCCCCGAATCGGCGGGAGCGGGAAACAGCTTGGCGGCGGCGACGCGGACTTCCTCGACGGCATGGGAGCGCAACTGGTCGGCGACGTCGCCGGGCACGAGGGACAGCGGCAGCTCGCCGGACTGCAGGGCGGCGAGGAGGGATGCCGCCGAGGCGGGCCGGCTTCCGAGCAGGGCGAAGGCGGCGGGGCGCACCGCGTCGGGCAGATTTGGCAGGTTTGTCAGGGTGCTCTCGGCGATGGCGGCATCGTCGTAGGCGCCGAGCGAGGCGAAGGCGGCGCGGCGCAGGTCGGTCTCGCCCTCGCCGGTTGCGAGCGAGAGCAGCACGGGCACGGCCTCGGCCCGGCGGATCTCGCCGAAGCTGCGGGTGTAGCGGAGCCGCTCGTCGAGGGGAGCCTCGGCATCCGCGACGAGGGCAAGGGCTTCCTTCACCGCGGCCTCGTCGCCTTTGCGCAGACGGATGCCGAGGGAGGCGCCGCCCGATTCGGCCATGGCCGCGAGCAGCTCCTCGGGCAGGGCTGTCATGGCGCGGCCGCGGTAGGCCTCTTCGAAGCCCTCGAGCAGGCGGGCGGCGTGGTCCGGGCCGGGCGCAAGGCGGATGAGCTTGGCGAGCTGGAGAAGATCCTGCCGTTTGCCCTCGACCGAAAAGCGCCGCGCGACGCGGGGCAGGATCTCGTCGCGGAAGATCGCCTTGTCCCAGAGGTCGCGGATTTCGAAGAGGGCCATGACATCTTCGGTCGACGCGGGCAGGTGCGCCTCGATCACCCACCAGCAAAGCAGCGGGATGTAGGGATCGGCCGCGTCTTCGTCGCGGGCGAGCAGGGCGGCGAGCAGGGGGAAGGCCTGTTCGATGGCGAGGCGGCGGGCGGTCGAGGCCATCTGCGAACGTACCTCGGCGTCGGGCTCGACCCCGGCGCGGGCGAGGAGGGTTTCGAAGAGGTTCGTCGCGAGCGGGTAGGCCTCGGCCTGCCTCGGCGGCAATCCCAGATTCCGATGAATCCCCCACTGATCCCCCAACAAACGCACCGTCCAGTTCCGCACTGCGGCGTCGGCGTGGGCGAGGGTATTTTCCGCAGTGGCGTCGTCGAGCCCGTTGATCTGGTGAAGGGCCCAGAGCGCGTGAAGCGCGGCGGAGCCCGAGGCGGTCGCGGCGATCTCCTGGAGTTTCGGCACGACGGCCTCGTCGCCGCACCCGCCGAGAAGGCGGACGGCGGTGGCGCGGTGCCACTTGTTGGGATGGTCGAGCAGGGCGATGAGCTGATCGTTTGTCAGGGAGGAAAGCGCGAGCTCTTTTTCGAGCTCCATCCCCGCCCCGGCGACGCGGTAGATCCGTCCGCTCGTGGGATCGATCTGGTTTTGATAGTGCTGGCCGTGGGCGATGTAGAATTCGTACATGTCGGCGACGTGCAGCGAGCCGTCGGGCGCGTTGGCGATGTAGACGGGGCGGAAGGCGGGATCGCTGCTCTTCACGACGACGCCGCGGTCGACGGTCTCGAAGGTCGACCCGCGCGGGCGCCATTTCGAAGCGATGATCTCGTTGTGGAGCGGATCGATCGCGAAGAGCATTCCGCGCAGCGGTTCGGGCATGGCGGTGCCGTCGGCGAAGGCGCCGAAGTGGGTGAAGCGCACCACCGGATCTTCCGTCGCCATCATCGGCAGGTCGCCGAAGGCGTAGGGGTTGCGCGGCGGGCCGAACTTGCCGGGATCGACGCCCTGCATCAGGTAGAAGCCGCCCTGGACGTAGTGCCAGCCGCGCGTGCCGCCGCCGTTGTGGCCCGAGTAGAGCCGCCCCACGGAGTCGAACTCGAGCCCGAAGGTGTTGCCGCTGCCTTCGGCGAAAATTTCGAAGGCACGCGTCTTGGGGTGGTAGCGCCAGACCATGCAGCCCTCGAAATGGACGCCGGGATGCCCCTCGGGATCGAGCCCGGGGCGCACCACGCGGCAGGAGACGGTGCTGCCCTGGCCGCCGTAGATCCAGCCGTCGGGGCCCCAGACGAGGCCGTTGGCGGCGGAGTGGCTGTCCTCGAAGCCGAAGCCTGACAGATGCACCATCGGGTCGTGGTCGGGCCGGTCGTCGCCGTCGGTGTCGGGGTAGAAGAGGAGGTAGGGCGCGTTCATCACCCAGACGCCGTCCTTGTCCGGCAGCACCGCGTTGGCCATGTTGAGCCCTTCGACGAAGACCTTGCGCGAGTCGTAGCGGCCGTCGCCGTTGGTGTCCTCGTGGATGGTGACGATGTCGTCGCCGGGGTCGTGGTGCGGCGGCGGCAGCGGGACCTTGTCGTAGTGGGCGCGGTAGTAGCGGTCGCGGCTGAGCATGACGAGCCCGGCGGGGTAGGGGTATTGCCGGGAATGGATCACCCAGAGGCGGCCGCGGGCGTCGTAGCTGAAGTGGAAGGGCTGGGCGACGTCGGGCTCGGCGAGGAGCTGCTCGATCTCCAGTCCGTCGCTGGCGGTGAAGGTGAGGGCGGCCTCATCGGGGGAAAGCTTGGGGCCGTGGACCTGCTCGGCGCGGCCGAGGACGCGGTTCGATTCTCGGAACTCCTCGTAGGCGGCGCGGGCCGGCTTTTCCGCGAGGGCCTTGCCGGGGGCGTAGTCGGCGGCGGGCAGCATCTCCCACTCGCCCTCGAAGACGCATTCCCAGAAGTAGTTCATGAGAAAGGGCGCCTCTTTGCGGAAGCCGACGGCTCCCGCCTCGGGCGAGGTCTTCACCGCGATCTCGTTCCACTGCCCCGGCGCGAGGGTGCCGACGGGAACTTTGTAGCGGAGGAAGCCCGCTTCGCTCCCGCCGCCGATCTTGACGCCGTTGACCCAGACCTCGTGCGAGCCCGGCAGGTCGCTGAAGTGGAAGCCGACCGACTCCTCGAAGAGGTTGCGCTCGTGCTTGGAGAAAAAGCTGTCGTGCGGCTTCACCCAGCAGCGCAGCCAGGCGGTTCCCTCGGCGGGAATGGCGCCGAGGACCTTGGCGGGCCGCCATTCGGCGGCGGTGGCGGTTGAAACGGCCAAGCCGGTGAAAATGAGGAGGAGGAGTTGCTTCATCGAAAGGACGGATCTTGCGTTTGCGGGGAATCGGCCCCATATTCTCCGCAAAATCTGCGGTGAATATGGGCTGCATTCACGAGGAACCGGGTTGGCCGGACTTGAAATGGGACGAGGGGCACCTCGCAGGCGACTTGGCGGAGGTTCGTTTCGCGCAGGGTCGGCTCCTCGGGCGCATGGAGGCGATGGGTTTTTCCCTCCGCGACGAAGCCGGCCTCGCGACCTTGACCCGCGACGTGGTGAAATCGTCCGCGATCGAAGGCGAGCGGCTCGATGCGGCGGAGGTGAGGTCTTCGATCGCGCGTCGTCTCGGCATGGACGAAGGCGGGAGCGGTCCGGGCTCCCGCGCGGTGGAGGGGATCGTCGAAATGATGCTCGACGCGACGGGGAACGCCCGGCAGCCCCTGACCCGCGAGCGGCTCTTCTCGTGGCACGCGTCGCTCTTTCCGACGGGGCGCACCGGGATGCGGCGCATCGTCACGGGCGCCTGGCGCGCCGACGAGACGGGGCCGATGCAGGTGGTCTCGGGTCCGCTGGGGAGGGAGCGCGTTCACTTCGAAGCGCCGGCGGCGCATCGGCTCGACGCGGAGATGGATTTGTTCCTCGATTGGTTCGAGACTCCTCGCGTGACCGATCCGATCCTTTTCGCGGGGCTCGCGCATCTCCGCTTCCTGACCATCCACCCCTTCGAGGATGGCAACGGACGCATCGCCCGCGCCCTTTCCGATCTGGAGCTGGCGAGGGCGGAGGGCACCGAGCGACGCTTCTACAGCCTCTCCGGCCAGATCGAGCGGGAGCGCGAGGACTACTATCGGGAGCTCGAGGGCGCCCAGCGCGGCGGTGTCGATGCGACGGCTTGGCTCGGCTGGTTCGTCGGCTGCCTCGGTCGCGCGATCCTTGCCGCCGAGGAGACGCTCGCAGCCGTGCTGCGAAAAGCTGCGGTTTGGGAACTGGCGAACCGGCATCCCGTGAACGAGCGCCAAAGGCTCGTGCTGAACCGACTTCTCGACGGGTTCCAGGGCAATCTCACCAGCTCGAAATACGCCAAGCTCGCGAAATGCTCCGAGGACACGGCGCTGCGGGACATCCGGCTGCTCTGCGACTGGGGAGTGCTGGCGCGGAATCCCGGAGGCGGTCGGAGCACGAGTTACGCGTTGGCGGGGTAGCGGGACGTAGCATGGGCATCCTGCCCATGCCCTGTGGCGCGATGTCGGTTGTCCCTCTATGCAAAACTCGCTCTGAAGCGCCGCCTTGAGCGGACTGGATCCGTCGGAACCTTGAGAGAGTTGGGGACTGTTCACGCCTTCGCCCATCGCGCCAAAATGCACGGGCAGGATGCCCGTGCTACTGGCACCGGTCCGATGCTGATGGATTCCCTCCATCATCCTAACCGATCATCACCACCTGTCCCGTCCGGGCCGATTCCTCGGCGGCGAGGCAGGCGCGGACGGCTTCGCGGGATTCCTCGGGGGTGATCACGGTGGGCCGCTCCCCGTCGAGGACGCATTGGGCGAAGTAGGCGAGCTCGTCGCGCAGGGCTCCGCGCAGCTTGCCGTGCAGGGTCGGCCAGTAGGTCGTGTCGGGGCAGCGGGCCCCGTCCTTGTCGACGACCATCAGGTTCGGGTGGGTGTCGTGGATGGAGATGGAGCCCTCGGTGCCGACGATCTCGAGGCGTTCGTCGATCTGGAAGGGAGTGGTGTCGGGCAGGCACCAGACCGCCTCGAGGATGCAGGAGGCCCCGCTCTCGAGCCGGTACATTACCTGACCGAGGTCGGGATGGGCGTGGCTGCGATGCTGGACGGTCTGGGCGTAGGCGCTGACGGCACGCGAACCGCTGAACCAGAACATCAGGTCGGTGTCGTGGACCCCGTCGCCGATGATGGGGCCGATCTTGTCGAGCACCGTCGCCCCGACCCAGGAGGGAAGGTTCCGCCGAGCGTACATCGAGACGATCTTCCCGATGCGGCCCTCGTCGATGGCCTCCTTGGCGGCGGCGTAGCGGGGGTTGAAGCGGCAGATGTGGCCGGTCATGAAGAAGCCGCTCGCCGCCTTCGCCGCCGCGACGATGCGGTCGCAGTCCTCCACCGTCGAGGCCATCGGCTTTTCAAGGAAGACGTGCTTGCCCGCCTCCAGCGCCGCCACGGTAGGATCGGCGTGCTGGTCCCACATCGTCGTGATGCTGACCGACTCGATCTCGGGGTCGGCGAGCATGGCGTGGTAGTCGGTGTAGGTCTTCGCGACTCCGAACGTTCCGGCGACTTCGGCGAGGCGCTCGGGATTGCGGGTGCAGACGGCGGCGATTTCGACGTTGGGGACGGCGGAGAGAGCTTCGCAATGTTTCTCCCCGAACCAGCCGAGGCCGAGGACGGCGTGTTTCAGTTTCTGCATAGTGTGGGCTTGATAGGGTTGGGTCGCTGGGTAAACGGGGTTGGCTCTGTCAGTCGAGAGGGTTTGTCCACTTCACGCCGCGGAAGCGGGCGAAGTCCCGGTCGTCGTAGCTGTCGACGGCGCGATCGATGGGCAGGTGGCGGTAGGGGGCTTCGCCGCAACTGCAACTACCAAGGCGGCAGCGCCATCGTGCCTCCGTCGAGGACGATGGAGGTTGCGTTAATGTATTCGGAATCTTCGCTCAGGAGAAAGGCGGCCGTCTTCGCGATGTCAATGGGCTGGCCGAGGCGGCGCACCGGGATCTTTTTGGCGACCTCGGCATAGAGTTCCTCGACCGGCTTGTCCCAGCCCTCGCAGGTCTCGGCGAGCATGGGTGTGTCGATCGTGCCGGGACAGATCCCGACGACCCGGACCTTGCCGGCGTGGTCGGCGGCGAGGCAGCGCACCAGCGATTCGAGCGCGCCTTTCGAGGCGCAGTAGAGCGCGTGGGCGGGAAAGCCGATGAAGGCCGCCACCGAGGTGGTGACGAGGAAGACGCCCGCCCCAGCCGCCTCCATCGCCGGGATGGCGTGCTTCGCGGTCCAGAAGACGCTCTTCACGTTGACCCCCATGATCTTTTCCCAGATCGCCTCGTCGAATTCGGTTACCCTTCCCTTGCCCCAGACGCCCGCGTTGCAATGGACCCCGTCGAGGCGGCCGTAGGTGGAGAGGGCGAAATCGACCATGGCCTTCGCATCGGTCTCCTTCGACACGTCGGCGAAGACGAAGCGGAGCTCGAGGCCCGTCCCGCGCAGCTCGGCCTCGAGCGCCTCTCCGCGGTCGCGCTGGTTCGAGGCGGCGACGACCTTTGCCCCGAGCGAGGCAAAATGGCGTGCGCAGGCTTCGCCGATGCCCGAGGTGCCGCCGGTGACGAGAAGGACTTTTTCCGCGAGGTTCATGGCAGTCACCAGGGCAGGTCCTCCTCGCGGTCGAACTTCATGTATTCGACCACCGCGCCGTCCTTGAGGACGAAGGCGACGGTGAAGTTCGGCGAGGGCTCGAAAGGCTCGAGGATGACTTCCTCGCCCGCGATCGCCGCCTCGAGATCGTCGACGCGGTAGGCCACGTGCGGCATGTCGCGCACCGGCCCCGTCACCGGACTGTCCGGCTCGAAGCGGAGGTATTCGACCTTGTAGGGATGTTTGCGCGGGTCGGTGACCCAGACACGGGTGTCCTCGACGAAGAACTCGCCGGGCTGGCTTTGGTCGGTCGGGAGACCGATGTGGTGGAATTCCTTCATGGCGGATCGTTCGGGCCGGGCTCGGCCGGCCCCCATCCTGAAGCCGAAACTTTGCCCTGTCGAGACACGCGGAAACGTTTTTTCCGACGAGTGGTCCGAAGCAGGGCGCAATCGGGGTGGACTGGGCCCCCCCGATCCCGGCGATGGCAGAGATGCGCGGAATCGCGTCAGGCGCCGTTCCACGAGCTGTGGATGCTCACCTTCAAGCCGGAGGTGGTGTGGTCGAAGATGGCCTGGGCTGCGTTCATCGGGAGCCGCACGCAACCGGCCGAGGCCGGATATCCCGGCAAATGGCCCGCGTGGACGCCGAAGACGGTGCCGCTGAGCCGCATCCAGTAGGGCATCTCCACCCCGTAGATCGT
>SLGN01000437.1 GCA_007123695.1 Verrucomicrobiales bacterium | reverse complement strand
AGCGGGAAGAACCGTGGTTTGATTTTCGCCCACGGCGGCCCGCCGCGCCAGTTCCGTTTTCGCAAAGGGCCCGCTCAGACCGGTTCGTCCTGCCCGATGATCTGGACCTCGGTCTCGAGTTCGACGCCCCTCTCCTTCAGGGCGGCGGCCTTGATTTCGGCGATCAGATCGAGGACCTCCCGCGCCGAAGCGCTCCCCTCGTTGACGATGAAATTGCCGTGGACTTCGCTGACGCGGGCACGCCCCACCGCCGAGCCCTTCAGCCCCAGCTCGTCGACGAGGCGGCCGGCCCCGATGGTCTCGGGATTCTTGAAGACGCAGCCGGCGCTCGCGGCCACGGGCTGCGAGCTCTTGCGCTTTTCCTTCGACTCCCGCATGCGCGCGGCGATCTCGCCGTCCGGCGCGGGGCGGCCGCGGAAGACGGCAGAGACGGCAACGTTGTGGGCCAGTTCGGGCACATTGCGGTAGTAGTGGCGGATCTCCGCGACGGGCTTCTCGAGGGTCTCGCCGCGGGCGTCCACCATCTTCACGCTGACGACTTGGTCGAAGGTCTCCCAGCCCATCGCGCCGGCGTTCATGCGCAGGCTGCCGCCGACGTTTCCGGGAATGCCCTCCATCCACTCGAAGTCGCCGAGCCCGGCGGACTGCGCCGCCGCGGCGAGGGCCTTGAACTTGACGCCCGCCCCGGCCCGCACGGTGTCGCCCTCGACCGAGATCTCGCCGAACTCTCCGCGCACCGGATGAACCACCACCCCGGGGATGCCGCCGTCGCGCACGAGCAGGTTGGAGCCGCGCCCGACGACGCGCAGCGGCACTCCGCCCTCGGCGCAGAACTTCACGATGCGGGCGAGGCCCGCGACGGTGGCGGGCTCGATCCAGAATTGGGCGGGTCCGCCGACCTTCATGGTGGTGTGGCGGCGCATCGGCTCGTAGAGCTTGAGGACGCCGTCGGGCTCGGCGAGGACGTCGCGGAGCCGGTCGAGGGTGGCGAGGTCGCGGGCGAGGCGGGTGCCGACCTCGTGGACGTTCCCGGCCCCGAGGGTGAGGACCCAGTCGCCCGGACGGAGGCCCGCGCCGACGGCGAGATGCAGGCTCGAGAGGTCGGGGTGGAAGACGACCTTGCCGACCTCGCCGGCCTCGAGCACGGCGTCGGCCACGGTCTGCCCGGAGATGCCGGGAATGGGCGGCTCGCTCGCCGCGTAGACGTCGGCGACCCACAGCTCGTCGACGCCCTCGAAGCAGCGCCCGAACTCGTCGCGGAGCAACTGCGTGCGGGTGTAGCGGTGGGGCTGGAAGACGGCGACGAGCCGCCCGGCGTGCTGCGAACGGGCCGTCTGGATGGTGGCGGCGATCTCGGTGGGATGGTGGCCGTAGTCGTCGACGACGGTGACGCGCTCGCTGTTGCGCTTCAGTTCGAAGCGCCTTCTCGCCCCGCGGAAGGAGGCGAGTCCCTCGTCGATGCGGTCGAAGGCCACGCCGGCCTCGAGGGCGACGGCGATGGCGGCGAGGGAGTTGAGGACGTTGTGCCGCCCGGGGATGCCGAGGAAGACGCGGCCGAGCTCCTCGCCCTTGCGCCGCACCGTGAACTCGGTGCCGGCTCCGCGCGGGGAAAGGTCGCCTGCGGAGAGGTCGAGCGCCGGGGTCCATCCGTAGGACACGGTGTTGGGGCGGTCCTGGCAAAGGAGGCGGGCATTGGCGTCCTCGGCGCAGTAGACGATGCGGCCGCCGGTCTGGTCGCAGTAGCGCGCGAAGACGGCGCGGATGGCGTCGATGTCCTTGTAGAAGTCGAGGTGCTCGGCCTCGACGTTGAGGAGGATGGCGAGTTCGGGATGGAAGTTCACGAGGGTGCCGTCGCTCTCGTCGCCCTCGGCGACGAACCATTCGCCGGTCGAGTCCCAGCGGGCGTTGGCCCCGAGGATGGGGATCTCGGCGCCGACGTAGTGCGACGGGGACTTGCCCCCGACGCGCAGCAGATGCGCGGTCAGCGCCGAGGTCGTCGTCTTGCCGTGGGTGCCGGCGACGACGATCCCCTTTTTCCCCAGCATGATGCCGGCGAGCGCCTCGGCGCGGCGCAGCAGCGGGATGCCAAGCGAAACGGCGGCGTCGTAGGCGGCGTTGCCCGCCCGGATCGCGCTGGAATGGACCACGAGGTCGTTCCCCGCGACGGCCTCGGCGGAATGCGGGCTGGAGAACCGCAGTCCGGCCTTTTCCAGCCTCTCCGTCTCGCCCGAGGTGACGCGGTCCGATCCCGAGACGCGGTGCCCGAGACCGAGCAGGAGGGAGGCGAGACCGCTCATGCCCGAGCCGGCCACGCCGATGAGATGGATGCGGAGGGGCTCGTCGCGCTTGGCGAAGCGCTCGCCCCAGATGCGGCAGAGGTCGCTCATCGGAACTGCTCGAGGAAGCGGACGTCGTTTTCGATGAGGAGGCGCAGGTCGGGAATGCCGTAGAGGATCATGGCGAGCCGGTCGAGCCCCATGCCGAAGGCGAAGCCGCTGACCGCGCCGGGATCATAGGCGTCGTCGCCCCGCTGCCGCGCCACCTCGGAGAAGACGGCGGGATCGACCATGCCGCAGCCGGCGATCTCGATCCACTTCGCGGCGCGGCCGGCCGCGTGCAGCTTGAGGTCCACCTCGAAGCTCGGTTCGGTGAAGGGGAAAAAGTGGGGCCGGAAGCGAACTTCGGTGCGGGAGCCGAAGATCTCGCGGAAGAAATGCTCCAGCGTGCCCTTGAGGTCGGCGAGGGAGACGCGCCGGTCGACGTAGAGCCCCTCGAGCTGGTGGAAGGCGCTGAGGTGGGTCGCGTCGATCTCGTCGCGGCGGAAGGCGCTGCCCGGGGCGATGATCCGCACCGGCGGCACCTCCTTCTCCATGGTGCGGATCTGGACCGAGGAGGTGTGGGTGCGCAGGAGCTTGCCGTTCTCGAAGTAGAAGGTGTCGCTCTCGTTGCGTGCGGGATGGTCGGGAGGCGTGTTGAGCGCGTCGAAGCAGTGCCATTCCGTCTCGATCTCGGGCCCCTCGGCGAGGGCGAAGCCCATGCGGCGGAGCGTGCGCACCGCCTCGTCGAGGACGAGGGTGAGCGGGTGGAGCCCGCCCTTGGGCAGGGGGCGGCCCGGCAGGGTCGGATCGACCGAGGCGAAGGCGGCGGCGTCCTTGGCCGCGACGAGGGCGGCGGCGGCGTCTTCGAGGGCGGAGGTGATCGCCTGCCTCGTTTCGTTGAGCCGCT
>SLGN01000680.1 GCA_007123695.1 Verrucomicrobiales bacterium | reverse complement strand
TTGAAGGGCGGGTTGGCGAGGACGTAGTCGGCGCGGAGGTCGGGGTGCTGGACGTTGCGGAAGGTGTCGGCGTGTTCCTTGCCGATGTCGGCCTCGATGCCGCGGATGGCGAGGTTCATGATGGCGAGGCGGCGGGTGGTGGCGTTGCTTTGTTTCGGCTGCTGCCGCCGCAGCCTCACCCTTCGGGCTCGCTTTGCGAGACCAAATGGGCGCTGCCGCCGCGCCCATTTGTCCTGGCCGTAGATGGAAATGTCCCCAATCTTGCCGCCGTGGGACTCCACGAACTTTTCCGACTGCACGAACATGCCGCCGGAGCCGCAGGCGGGGTCGTAGATGCGGCCTTTGTAGGGGGCGAGCATCTCGACAAGGCAGCGCACGACGCAGGACGGGGTGTAGAACTGGCCGCCGTTCTTGCCCTCGGCGGAAGCAAAGCGCGTCAGGAAATACTCGTAGACCCGCCCGAGCAGATCGACGGAGCGGTGGGTCTTCTCGCCCTCGCTGGCAGCGGTGAGGCTGATGGTGGCGATGAGGTCAATCAACTCCCCGAGGCGGTGCTTATCCAACGCAGGCCTGGCATAATCCTTCGGCAAAACGCCCTTGAGTCTTGGGTTGTCGCGCTCGATGGCGACCATGGCGTCGTCCACGGTCTTGCCGATGGTGGGCTGCTTGGCGTTGGCCTTGAGGTGCGACCAGCGGGCATCGGCGGGCACCCAGAAGACGTTCTCGGCCTTGTATTCGTCCGGGTCCTCGGGATTGGCCCCGGCGTAGTCGCCCTCTCCGGCGAGGAGCTTGGCGCGGTGTTCCTCGAAGGTGTCGGAGATGTATTTGAGGAAGATGAGGCCGAGGACGACGTGCTTGTATTGCCTCGCTTCGCTCGCCCTGCGGGCAGCCTTTGGCTGGCTATCTCCGCTGCGCTCCGGTTCCGCCGCGTCCATGTTGTTGCGGAGCTTGTCGGCGGCGAGCCAGAGCTTGGCCTCGAAGCCGAGGTTGGCGGTAGAGTCTTTGGAAGATGCGGATTTGCGGCGGGCGGGCATGAGTTCAGATTAAGACGGGATCTGGCACCTTCTCAATTCCAGATCTCTCGAAATGCTTCGTATTCACCGTCGCAGGCTCGGTGACGCCTTGTTGAAGGAGGGTGAGAGCGGGACGCCAGTCAACGGCGCTGCGGCGGGCGAAGCCGGCTTGGCGCAGACGGGGCTAGAACGCATCGTGGAAAGGGTGGCTCTCTGGTGGGAAACCGAGGGTTTTGCCACACCGGATGCCGCCGGAAGGCCTCGCACAGATCAACCGCCGCAGAGGCGCGCAGCGGTTGGGTCATGACGGCGGGGTTGCGGAGGCTTTGGCCCGCTGATAGGGCCCGTCTGGGAGTTGGAACCTGGGTTCGCGTCATGATGCGCTTTTTACATCGTGCGGGGGCAAATGTCAATCTGGCGGCTTGTTCTGGCCCTCGTTGGGGCGTATTCGTTGTCCACGTCGCGGCAGTTCAGGGAACAACCTCTTAGCCATGACTCCAAGACTCCACCACTCCATCGCTCCGCTTGCCTTTGCGATCCTTGCGCTCCTTGCGCTCCTTTGCGGCCAATCCCACGCCCAGGACGCCCGCTTCCAGCGCTTCGACCAGGACGGCGACGGCAGGATCTCCCGCGAGGAGGCCAAGGGCACCCTCCTCGAGCCCCGCTTCGACGCTCTCGACAGGAACCGGGACGGCTTCATCACGCCGGACGAAGTTCCCCGCCGCCGCGCCGCAGGGACAGCCCGGGCGGACAGCGCCGCCGAGGGCGTCGTCACGCACCTGGACATCCGCTACGCCGAGGCGCCGCCGGGCGTCGATCCCAACCACCTCTCCCTCGACGTCTACGCGCCGGAGGGCGCCGGGAACCTCCCCGTGATGATCTACATCCACGGAGGCGGCTGGCGCACCGGGGACAAGCGCAGCATCCACGGCAAGCCCGTTTACTTCACCGGACGGGGCTTCGTCTTCGTCAGCCTGAACTACCGCCTCGTCCCCGCCGTGGACATCCTCACCCAGCTCCAGGACAGCGCCGACGCCGTCGGCTGGGTGAAGAGGAACATCGCGACCTACGGAGGCGACCCGGCTCGGCTGCACCTCATCGGCCACTCGGCGGGCGCCCACCACGTCGCCATCCTCGCCACCAACGAACGCTTCCTGCAAAAGGCCGGCGCGGCGCTGGCCGACCTCAGGAGCGTGGTCGAGCTCGACACCCAGGCGCTCGACGTGCCGGAGCTGATGCGCGCCAGCAGCAACGCGCTCTACCTCCAGGCCTTCGGCAAAGACCCCGAAGTGTGGAAGCAGGTCTCCCCGCGCGACCACGTGGCGGCAGGGAAGGGCATCCCCCCGTTCTTCCTCGTCGTCGCCGACGGGCGCGGGCCCAAGCTCGCCCAGGCCGCCGCCTTTCAAGAGGCCCTGCAAGCCGCCGGCGTGCGCTGCGAGTTCGTCGAGGCCCCGCAGCACGACCACGGTTCCGTCAACCGCGCTCTCGGAGACCCGCAGGACGAGGTCACGCAGGCGATGGAGGCGTTCCACGATTCCCTGCCCGGCGCCGAACGCGGTGCCGCGGCGCGGAAGCCTGGGACTTCTCGAGGGATTCCTTGATCTGCCTGAGTTCCTCGACGCCGGCCGACTTCAGGTAGCCCTTTCCGGTCCGGGCGTAAACCGGCTCCGCGCTGAACCGATCCTGGATCGCCAGCCCTTCGGCTGCCAGCGCGAGGAACAGCGAATCCTCCCGGAACTTCGGATCAATCTTCTCCAACAGCTCCGGATCGATCCCAGCTTCCATGGTCTTCGTCGGCGCATCCATCTGGCCAATCTACCCCAGATCCACCGCCGCCGCAACCGCGCCCCCGCGCCACAAGGGCCTACGCATGAAGACTCCCTTCGAGGCAAGGCGCGGCAGCGCTTGGTGGGGCGAACCGTCCCCGGTGAGCCGCAGCGGCGGGGAAGGCCCCCTCCCTCCGGGAACCTCTCCGCCGCTTTGGGACGCGGATGGATCGGGCAGTCGGATGCGGTACGGATCAAGCGGATCGCTGGGCCGCTGCGGCTCGCCAGGGACGGCTCGCCCCACCTATCGACATGGCAGCGCACTCGGTATCGCATTGAAACCTGGTAATCGAAGGTTGAATCTCCAAAACTGCCATCGCAGCCGATTGATTTCTTAATGAATGGCTCTTCTATGCCGATTCATGCGTAAGCCCAGCCGCTCCACGC
>SLGN01000455.1 GCA_007123695.1 Verrucomicrobiales bacterium | reverse complement strand
GGTCGTTTCCGAAGCTTCCCCGGCGTGAAGGTCTTCGTCGCCGAGGCACGCCGGGTTCCGATCCGTCCGGACTCGATCCGGCCCCCGCCGCCAAAAGAAACCATGACCCGACTTTCCCCCATCGTCCCGATTTTGCTCTCGCTGGTGTCTTCGCCGGTGGCGTCGTCTGCGGCGGAGCGTCTCCAGTTCAACCGGGATGTGCGGCCCATCCTATCGGATAAGTGCTTCGCCTGCCATGGCCCCGATGCGAAGAATGCGAAGTCGGACTACCGCCTCGACACCTTCGCCCACGCCACGGCGGAGAACGGCGGGGGCCCCGGCATCGTGCCGGGGAAGAAGTCGGAGAGCGAGGTCCACTGGCGGATCCACAGCACGGATTCGGCAGAGGTGATGCCGCCGCCGCAGTCGAAGCGGTCGCTCACGGCGGAGGAGATCGCGATCCTCGACCGCTGGATCGAGGAAGGGGCGGAATACGAGGAGCATTGGTCCTACGTGCCTCTCGCCGAGCAGATTCCGGTGCCGGCGGTGGAGGACGCCTGGGTACGCAATCCCATCGACGCCTTCGTGCTGGAGCGGCTACGGGCCGGCGGTTTCGAGCCCTCGCCCGAGACGAGCCGGGAAAAGTGGCTGCGGCGGGCCACCTTCGACCTGACCGGACTGCCCCCGACGCTGGAGGAACTCGACGCGTTCCTTTCCGACGGATCCGCCGACGCCTACGAAAAGGCCGTCGACAGGCTGCACGCGAGCGACGCGGCGGCGGAGCGCTGGGCCGCCGAGTGGCTCGACGTGGCCCGCTACTCGGACAGCTACGGCTACCAGGTCGACGGCGACCGGGCCGTCTGGCCGTGGCGCGACTGGGTCATTCGCGCCTTCCGCGCGAATTTGCCCTACGACCAGTTCATCACCTGGCAGATCGCGGGCGACCTGCTGCCCGGAGCGACGCGCGAGCAGCGCCTCGCCACCGCCTTCAACCGGCTCCACCCGCAGAACGTCGAGGGCGGCAGCGTGCCCGAGGAGTTCCGCGTGGAGTATGTCGCCGACCGCGTCCACACCTACGGCACGGCCTTCCTCGGTCTTACCATGGAGTGCTCGCGGTGCCACGACCACAAGTACGACCCGATCACGATGCGCGACTACTACGGCCTCGCCGCCATGTTCGCGAACATCGACGAGGCGGGCCTCTATTCCTTCTTCACTCCGGCCGTTCCGACGCCCACGCTCTGGCTGCCGGACGAGAAGCAGCAAGCCGAATTGGCCCGGCTCGAGGGGGAGACGGCCCGGCTCGAGGACGCGCTGCGGCAGCGTCGCGACGGCGCCGCCGAAGAGTTCGGGAAAGGGTCGGGAGACGGGCGGCGCGTCGCTCTGCCGCAGCCGATCGCGGCCTTCGACTTCGAAGAGGTCGCCGAGGGCGCCTTTCCCAACCTCGTCGAAGGGGGCGAGCCGGCCAAGACGAGTCCGAACAACGTGCTCGTGCCGGGACGGCGGGGGCAGGCCGTGCGCCTGACCGGCGACGACGCCGTGACTCTCGGGGTGGGGAATTTCGACCGCGACGACCCGTTCACCGTCTCGCTGTGGATGCGCACGCCCGACCGCAAGGCCCGCGCGGTGGTCTTCAGCCGCTCGAAGGCGTGGACCGACGCGGCCAGCCGCGGCTACGAACTGCTGCTGGAAGAGGGCCGCCTCGTCGCCGCCCTGGTCCACTACGAGCCGGGCAATGCGGTCCGGGTGCGCTCGCGGGAGGAGTTTCCGGTCGGCTCGTGGCACCATGTCGCCCTCGTCCACGACGGATCGGGCCGGGCTTCGGGCCTCGGCCTGCTCGTCGACGGCCGCCCTGTCGAGATGGAGGTGGTGCGCGACAAGCTCACCCGCGAGATCACCGGCGGAGGCAGCGACACCCTCGTCATCGGGCAGAGGATGCGCGACAGCGGATTCAAGGACGGTCTCGTCGACGACTTCCGCGTCTACGACCGGGCGCTGTCGCCGGCGGCGGTGGCCGCGCTCGCCGCCGACGCCGGGGAGTTCGCTCCCGATCTCGACCATTTCCTCGCCGAGGAGGACGGCGCCGCCCGCGAGCTGAGCGCCTCGCTGCTGGAGGCGCGACGGGCCCGCAGCGAGCTGGTCAAAAAGATCCCCGAGATCATGACGATGGAGGAATTCGAAGGCGAGCCGCGGCAGACCCACCTGCTGGAGCGGGGCGCCTACGACGCGCCGGGAGAGCCCGTCGGGCCGGGGACGCCCGGCTTCCTGCCGCCCTTGCCCGAGGAATTTCCCGCGAACCGCCTCGGCCTCGCGAAGTGGACGGTGTCCGCCGAGAATCCCCTCACCGCCCGCGTCGCGGTGAACCGCTATTGGCAGCGGCTCTTCCACCAGGGGCTCGTCTCCACCTCGGAGGACTTCGGGAGCCAGGGCCGCCTCCCCACGCACCCCGAGCTGCTCGACTGGCTCGCCCGCGACTTCATCGACCATGGCTGGGATCTCCGGCGGCTGCTCGGGATGATCGTCCTCTCGGCGACCTACCGGCAGAGTTCGGACATCGCCTCGGGCGAGCTGGCCGCGGCCGATCCGGAGAACGCGCTGCTCTACCGCTACCCCGCGCCGCGGCTCCCCGCCGAGATGCTGCGCGACAACGCCCTCGCCGCGAGCGGCCTGCTCGTGGCCAAGGTCGGGGGCCCTTCGGTCAAGCCCTACGACATCGCCAAGGCCTTCAAGCCCTCGACGCCCGACAAGGGCGAGGCGCTCTACCGCCGCAGCCTCTACACCTACATGCGGCAGACCTCGCCGAGCCCGCTCATGACGACCCTGAACGCGTCGAAGCGCGACGTCTGCACGGTCAGGACCGAACGCACCGACTCGCCGCTCCAGGGCCTGGTGATGCTGAATTCGCCCCAGTTCGCCGAAGCCGCGAGGACTCTCGCGACAGCTCTCGTGGCACGCCACGGAACGGACTCGGGCGCGATCGCCGACGAGGCCTTCCGGCGGCTCACCAGCCGTCTTCCCGACGAAAGGGAAAGGGACGTGCTGCTCGGCCTGCTCGAGGACCAGACCCGGCATTTCGAGCGGCATCCCGACGAAGCCGAGGACCTGCTCGCCGTGGGCGAATCCGCTCCGGCGCAGACCGAGCATCCCGCCCGCGCCGCCGCCGCCGCCGCGCTGGTCTCGGTGCTGCTCAACTACGACGAATGCGTCTCGAAACGATGACGCTCTCCCCGCCCCGCCCCAAAGCCCCC
>SLGN01000759.1 GCA_007123695.1 Verrucomicrobiales bacterium | reverse complement strand
CGATCGAGGTTCACGGCGACCTGTTCCTTCTGCTCGACGAGAAAGGCCTCACGGCCCGTTCGGTGGCCGACGGCTCGGTTCGGTGGATCGCGCCGGTTCCGGCCGCCGCCGGAGAAACCGCCGCGACCTCGTGGGCGCGACCGGGCCGTGTCTTCGCTGTTTCCGAGGGCATCGCCGTCGTCTTCGAAGCAGAGACCGGCGACCTCCGCGCCTTTCTCGCTGCGGACGGGAAGCTCCTCTGGCATCGTAAGACGGAACCCGGGGCGGGCGATCCGGGCGGCCTGCACTCGCTGAACTGCGGCCTGGATCTGCACGGTGGCTTTGGAATCGCCTACGGGCGCGAGACCTTCGTCTTCGAGCTTTTCGGCGGAGAGACTGTCTGGGAAGCGGGTAGCGAGACGGGAGCGGCGTTCCCCGTCGTCCTGCGCCCGCTCCGAAGCGACGGGGATTCGGAGGAAGGGGAGGGGAAGTCCATCGAGAGGGTTCTGGCTCCTCAGAGCGCCAGCGGGGAATTCGCGTTCTTCGACCTTTCCTCGGGCAGGAATCTCACCGGTCTCGTCACGGGACCCTCCGCCATCGTCGGTCCCATGGTGCGTTGGGCAAGGGAGCGCCGCCGCGTGGAGGCCCCCGCAGCCGCCTGGCTCTCCAACGGTGTCCTCTGGACTCTCGACGGCACGGAAGTGCGGCGAGTGTCCCTTTCCCTCCCGATGGGCTCGCGCGCACTGCCCGCCGTGGGATCCTTCGTCGGCGCTGCGGGGGAGCACGTATGGTTTCTGAACGGCTCCGAACTCGTTCATGCCGACTTCCGGCGCTCCCGCACCACCCGGATCCCGTTGCTCAAAAAGGGGAACCTGAGGGCGACGCTCGCCGGGACCCAGGTGCTCGTGAGAGGCGACGAAAGCTTCCGCATCTTCAACG
Organism: Verrucomicrobiales bacterium; assembly: GCA_007123695.1. Lineage (GTDB taxonomy): Bacteria > Verrucomicrobiota > Verrucomicrobiia > Verrucomicrobiales > DEV007 > Arctic95D-9. The sequence goes on along the minus strand of SLGN01000759.1, from coordinate 11,117 downwards.
CACTAACCGGCGCCTCGATCGGCCAGGTCGAGCTGCCCGAGCTGTTGCGGGACTATCTTGCGTCGGTGCCGACCTCCTCTTCGGTGACCGATCCGCACGTCTGGCAGGGACGCATCGCGCGGGGCGCTCCGGGACGGCCCGCCCTGTGCCTGCCCTCGCAGGACGTTCTCGCGAACGACCGATACTTCACCCCCTTCGGCGACCGCTACGTGGTCTGCCTGCAGGCTTCCTCGGCGGCGGGTCGGGCGGACCGGAGCCAGTCCGCCTCCTCCCCGCAGCCCTAGCCAGCCGATTCCCCGATGCCTCCCGCCCCGCCAGCCTCCGACCGCGAAGAGCTCTTCGACTCCGAGTTTCTCGACCGGCTCAGGGCGCTCTTTCTCCGGCTTCGGAAACGCAAGCTCCTCCGTCGCCGGGGACTTCAGCCGACTCCGGCGACCGGCGTGACCCGCGAGTTCAAGGATTTCCGCCAATACACCGCCAAGGAGGACTACCGCTCGATCGACTGGCGCCTCTTCGCCCGTCTCGACCGTCTCTTCGTGCGGCTCTACGAGGAAATCCAGGAATTCCACGTCCACATCCTCGTCGACACGAGCGCCTCGATGGCGGAGCCCTTTCCGGAAAAGCGGCTCGCAAGCCTCAAGCTCGCCGTCGCCCTCGCCTACATGGGGCTCGTCGGCCATCACCGTGTCAGCCTGCATTCCATCGGCGAGCGGCTCTCCGACCCGCCGCCTCCGATGAAGGGGCAGGGGAGCTTCCAGCGGGTTCTCGACTTCGCCTCGTCGCTGGACTACGGGGGGCTCACCGATCTGGAACGCTGCTTCGAGTCCTTCCAGCCGGGTCGCCGCCGCTACGGAGTCGTCTTCGTGATCTCCGATCTCTACGGGCGCGATCTCGACGAAGCGACGAGGGCGGTGCGCCGGGCCGCGATGTGGCCGGGCGAGGTCCACTTGATCCAGGTCTACCATCCTTGGGAGGAAAAGCCCGACGTCGAGGGCGAGATCGAGCTTTACGACGTCGAGACCGAGGAGCACCGCCGCCTTTGGTTCACCCCCGCCGACCGAGAGCGATACGAACTCCGCTTCCGCAAGTTTCTCGGCGAAATCGAAAAAGCCTGCCAGTCGCGGCAGATCGACCATCTCGCCTGGCGCACCGACGCCCCGTTCGACGAATCCTTCCTCAAGCTCCTCTCCCGCGGTTCCGCCCTCGCCGGCAACCAGTGAGCGGGCTTCCCCTGCCGCATGGAATTCCTCCATCCAGCGTCGTTTTGGCTTCTGCTCGCCGGAATCGTTCCGGTGGTGCTCTACCTCGTGCGGCGGCGGTCGGTCAAGGTGCGGGTCTCGACCCTGGCCTTCTTCAAGACCCTGGCGCGGGAGCACCGCGAGTCTTCGTGGCTGCGGCGGCTGAAGCGCTGGGTCTCTCTGCTGCTGACCCTGCTGCTGCTGGTCCTCGCCGTCCTCGCGCTTGCCCGTCCGGTGGGCCGCATCGGGGCTGCGGGAGAAGAGCGCACCGTCGTCGTGCTGCTCGACCGCTCCGCCTCCATGGGACTGCCCGACGGCGACGGCGCGACCCGGCTCGAGACCGCCCGCCGCGAGCTGCGGGCCCGGCTGCGCGAGCTGCCCGAGGAAACCGGGGTGGCCCTCGTCGCTTACGACGGCCGCCCCGAGGTGGTGCAGCCCCGCACGACGAAGCGGCGCGAGCTGCTATCGCGGCTGGATTCCGTATCGGTCCGCCCCGTCGCCGCCCGTCCCGACACGGCCCTGGAGACCGGCAGGATCCTCGCCGGGCTCGAGCCCCCCACCGCAGTGTGGCACTTCAGCGACCGCCCCCTCCCGGCGGATCGGGCGGAAGGCCTCGCGCTGCGCGAGTTCGATTTCGCGCTGCCCGAGGTGCGCAACGCCGCCATCACCGCGCTCGACGTGCGCGGCGTGCCTCTGGAGCACGCCCGCTACGACGTGTTTGCCAGGATCGCGCTCAACCGCGACGCCCCCACCGCCTCGTCGATGCGGCTGGCAGTGATGGTCGGCGGCATTCCGAACCAGATCCGCGAGATCGAGCTGGATCCGGGCGAGGAAACGACTCTGACGCTGCGCATCAACGGATCCCGCGGCCAGCTCTTGCGCCTCGCGCTGGAATGCGAGGGCGACGATTTCCCCCTCGACGACGAAGTCACCGTGCCGCTGCCCGAGATCCGGCCCGTCCTCGCCGCATGGATCCGGCCCGGCGAGACCGAGGATCCCTACACCCGCCTCGCCCTTTCCGCGATCCAGGAGAGCGGAGCCTTCGAACTGCTCAAGGGCGGCCCAGAGGCATGGCCTCTGCGCGAGGAGGTCGATGCCGTCGTCTTCGACGGATGGTTGCCGCCGGATTGGTCGGGAGGCGTTCCCTCCGTCGTCATCAATCCGCCCGATTCCTCCGGCCTCGTCGCCTCGAGGCGTCTTTCCGCCCCCATTCCCCACGACCGCGTGCGGGTGGGCCTGGAGCAGCATCCCGTGCTCTTCCGGGTGGCGAGCGGACGGGTGGCGGTGACCCAGACCGCCCTTTTCGGACCCAAGTCAGGGCTCCAGACCCTCTGGTTCGCGGGATCGGACCCGGTCTTGGCGGCCGGGGAAGTCGGAGGAAGCCGTCTCGTCGTGATGGGATTTTCACCCGGACTTTCGGACCGGCTTCCCCTCACCGCTTCCTTTCCCATCCTGATGGGCAACGCCCTTTTCTGGTGCGTCGAGCCCGCCCGCGAGTCCACCGGCATCCGGCTGCTGAAGACCGGAGAACTTGCCAGCCTCGACGGCAGCGAGCTGCGATGGAGCTCCGAGGACGGCAGGATCGGCGGTCGCCGCCGCGTGCCGCTCGCCTCTTCGCTCGTCGAGATGGACCGGGTCGGGGTTTGGGAAACCGACGCCGGAATCCGCGGCGGCGCCGCCCTTCTTTCCGCGACCGAGTCCGATCTGCGGGCCGCTCCCGTGCCGGATGACGCACTCGAAACCGCCGCCGCTGCCGACCGGGGCTTCGCCGCCGACGCCAAGCTCTGGATCCTCGCCTCCGTCGTGGGGCTCCTGCTGCTGGAAAGCTGGCTCTTTCACCGGCACTCCGTCTACTGATCGCCGCATGGACTGGTTGCATCCCTACGCCCTTCTCCTCTTCCTGCCGGCCATCGCCCTGCTGGCCTGGTTCGACGGAGGCACCCTCCATCCCATGGGACCGCGGAGACGGCGCGCCCTTCTTGCGGTGCGGGCTCTCCTCGTCCTACTCGTCCTCCTCGCGATCGCCTCCCCGGCGAAGAGGATGACCAGCCGCGAGCAGTCCCTCGTCTTCCTGCTCGACCACAGCCGCAGCCAAGGAGACGAGGGCGTCGCCCCCGTCTACGAAGAGGCCGAGAGGCTGAGACGCTCGGCGGGGGCTTCCGTAGCGGCCGGCTACGTCGCCTTCGGCGAGGAGCCCCGAGTGCTGCTCTACCCCGGCGAGCGGGGCGACCTGCCGGGGCCCGAAAAAGCCGGCGAAATCGTCGCGGAAATCGGCGCGGCCTCGGACTTCGAGCGTGCCGCCACCTTCGCCAAGGGGCTCTTCCCCGGGGGCTCCAGCCGCCATCTCGTCATCGTCGGCGACGGTGTCGAGACCCGCGGCTCGCTGCTCGACGCCGCCAAGGTCGCCGCCGTCTCCGGAATCCGCATCCACGCACGCGGCGTCGCCGGGCCCGCCCTGCCCGACGTGCGCGTCGCGCGCCTCGTTCCGAACCGCTCCCTTCTCAACGAAGGCGCCACCCTCTCTCTCGAAGCCACCGTCGAGGGATCGCTCGACGGACCGGCCACGCTGCGCCTCTTCGAGAACGCCATCGAAGTCGATTCCGCCTCCGTGGAGCTGAAGGCGGGCGATCCGCTCGTCCACACCTTCACCCGGGTACCGGAGCGGAGGAACATCTACAACTACCGCGTCGTCGTGGAGGGCTTCGAGGGCATCGACGCCATTCCCGAAAACAACGAGGCGCTCTGTCTCGTCGATGTCCGCGGCCAGCCGCTCTTTCTCTACATCGAGGGCGAGGAAGGCGAGTCCCGGCACCTCGTCGGAGCCATGGCCGCCGAGGGCATCCGGCTGGAGACGCGCTCGCCCGAGGGCCTTCCCGCCTCTGTCCAGGACCTCGCCGGATACGACGGCGTCATCCTCTCCGACGTCCCCGCCCATCGTGTCGGCGACGCCCGCATGGCCGCCCTGCGGGACTATGTCGAAAAGCTCGGCGGAGGCTTCGTGATGGTCGGGGGCGCGAACTCCTTCGGCGTCGGCGGCTACTACCGCACCGCGGTGGAGGATCTCCTGCCCGTCCGGCTGAAGGCGCCCGACGAGGAGGAGACCCAGTCCTCGGCGCTCGCTCTCGTCATCGACCGCTCCGGGTCGATGGCGGGCCAGAGGCTGGAGTTCTGCAAAGCCGCCGCCATCGCCACCGCCGAACTGCTCTCGAACAAGGACTATCTAGGCGTCTACGCCTTCGACTCGCAGGCCCACGAGATCGTGCCGATGGGCCGCGTCGTCTCGACCAGCGCGGTGGCCGCGCAGATCGCCAACATCGGATCGGGCGGCGGGACGCACATCTACCCGGCCATGGCCATGGCCCGCGAGGAGCTCAACCGGGTCAAGGCCAGGCTCAAGCACATGATCGTGCTCACCGACGGCCAGACCACCGGCGAGGGCTACCAGGCCCTCGCTTCGCAGTGCCAGGCCGACGGCATCACCGTCTCCACCGTGGCGGTCGGCGCCGGCGCCTACGTCGCCCTGCTCCAGTCGATCGCGGCGGCGGGCGGCGGGGAGAACTACGTCGTCACCGACCCCGCCTCGATCGTGCGCGTCTTCACCCAGGACACTCTCTCCCACACCGGGCGGATGATCCGCGAGGAAGCCTTCCAGCCCCAGTTCGCCGAGAGCCACCCCATGCTCCGCGACTGGGACGACGAGGGCGTCCCGCCGCTGCTCGGCTACGTCAAGACCAATCCCAAGGCTACCGCGCAAGTGCCCCTCGTGACCGACGGCGGGGACCCGCTGCTGGCGCACTGGCGCTTCGGCCTCGGCAAGGTGACGGCCTTCACCTCGGACTGCAAGTCGCGCTGGGCCGCGCTTTGGCTCGGGGGCTGGGACGGCTACACGCGGCTCTGGGCGCAGATCCTCCGGGAGACGGCACGTCCTCCCCAGGGGCTCTTCATCGACATGCAGTTGGAGGAAGAAGGCTCCGATCTCCGCATCGCCGTCGATCTGGCCGAAGACGCGGGGACGAGGAAGGACCGCGCCAAGGTCGAGGCCGAGGTCTTCTTTGTCTCGGCCCGCTCGCTTGGCTCCGCGATGCGCTCGGTCGCGACATTGCCGCTGCCGCAGGAGGGCCCGGGCCGCTACGCCGCCCGCTTCCGGCCCGAAGAGCCCGGCGTCTATCTGGTGCGGGCGCGTTCGGGCTCGCGCATCGTCTCGGCCGGACACGTCCACAATCCATCCACGGAAACCGCCACCGGCAGGATCGACGAGGAGCTGCTGCGGCGCGTCTGCGAACTCACCGACGGCAGCTACCTCGCCGAGGGCGACGAGCTGCGGCTCGAGGGAACCAGCGTGGCGCGGCAGGTCGAGCTCTGGCCCGCGCTGCTGCACGCTTTTCTGGCCCTGTTCCTCGTCGACTTGGGCATCCGTCGCTGGGAGAATCTGCTCGGCGTCGCCGACCTCTTCGGACGCGCGTCCCCCCGCAGCGGGGCCGGAGGTTAGCCGATGCCTGCGGAGGCTGGTTTTTTCTCTGGAACGGTCGTCCGATCCGGAGTTTCAGCCTGCGTCGCCCGCCACCGGCCACCCGGTTCCGAAAAAATCATTTCCGAACCAATCACTCCCGAAGCCGGAGGCTTCCCGAACCGCATCCGGCGGTTGAGGAGCGAAGCGGGACGCCCGGGCATCGCCGCCAACAAGCGATGGCGCCCCGGCAGGGGTGCGAGAGGTGCCCCGAATGTCCTCGGCGCGCATTTTGCGGAAGGAGAGCCGTGGAAAGGGGTTTGCGAATCCGGCGTGGCTGGCGTATCCGTTTTCTCCTCTGAAACCCAGTTCCCTACAAGACCATGTCCAACCAAGCACCCGAAATCACCGCCTACCTCAAGACCTTCTGCGGCTGGAGCGAGGGCGTACGAGCGATCTTCCGCAAGTATGGCCTGGAGTTCACCGAGAAGGACATCATCAAGAACCCGGCTTTCCGCTGGGAGATGGAGCAGAAGAGCGGCCAGCCGCTCTCCCCCTGCGTCGTGGTCAACGGCAACATGCTCGCGGATGTGAGCGGGGAAGAAGTCGAGCAATGGATGATCGAGAACGGCGTCGTCGAGAGCAGCGAAGCCGAGGCCGATGCGCCGATCGATTCGGCCTGCACCGACGAGCAGCACGCCGCCATGGCGGCGGGGCAGTTCCCCCCGGCGGCGGAAGGGGCGAAGGTCCGCATCGTCTGATGCGTGAGACGCGCTAGCACTGCCGCTTTTCCCCCGACGACACCGATGTCCAAAGGCGCCGCCCCCAGAAAAGGTCTCGGCCGAGGCCTCAATGCGCTGATCCGCGCTCCGGGGGCGGTGCCGGTGCGGGCTTCGGCGCCGAGCGAATCCGATCCGGCGACGGGCGAGCGCGTTCTGCGCGTGGGTCTGGCGGAGGTGGTGCCCTCGCCGCTGCAGCCGCGGAAGCGTTTCCACGAGGAGAATCTCGGCGAGCTGGTCGCCTCGATCCGCGAGCACGGCGTGATCCAGCCGCTGATCGTGCGGCGGGTGGGCTCGACCTACGAGCTGATCGCGGGCGAGCGACGCTGGCGCGCCTCGACCCAGCTCGGCCTGCCCGAGGTGCCGGTGATCGTGCGCGAGGCGAGCGACCGCGACGTGCTGGAGATGGCCTTGATCGAGAACCTCCAGCGGGAGGATCTCGACGCGATCGAGGAGGCCGAGGCCTACGCCCGCCTCGCCCGCGAGTTCGGGCTGAAGCAGGAGGAAATCGCCCAGCGCGTCGGCCGGAACCGTGCCACCGTCTCCAATTCGATCCGTCTTCTCGATCTCGATTCCGAGGTGCAGACCCTGGTGTCGCGGCGGCTTCTCAGCCCCGGCCACGCCAAGGCGATTCTCGGGCTCAAGACCAAGGCCGAGCAGCGCATGCTGGCGGATCTGGTGGTGAAGCGGAAGCTCAACGTGCGCGACACCGAGAAGCTCGTCTCGGAGACGATCAACGGCAAGACGGTGGCGAAGAAGACGGCCAAGGGCAAGCTCTCGCCCCAGGCCGAGACCTACATCCGCCGCATCCAGGACCAACTGCGGAGCCGCTTCGCCACGAACGTGGCGATCCAGCACGGCGAGAAGCGCGGCAAGATCGAGATCGAATACTACGGCGACGAGGACCTCGGCCGCGTCCTCGAGCTGATGGGGGTGCGCCTCGACTGATTCTTTCCGGCCCGGATTTCCCCATGCGCCGGACCGCCTCGCCGCCCGCTTCCGCCCTTGTCGCCGCCGCGTTGCTGGCAGGCTGCGGAGGCGCGGCCCCCGCCTTCAACGAGGCGGATCCGCTCGACGCCAAAGTCTCGGGCGAAGCGGCGCTCGGGCATGTCGCCGCGCTCGTCGCCTTCGGGCCGCGACCGGCCGGATCGGAGGCGCTGGAGGAGTCGCGCCGCTACATCGAGGAGCAGCTCGCCTCCACCGGCTGGTCGGTGCGGCGCCAGACCTTCACTGCGAAGACGCCGCGGGGACCGGTCGAGTTCGTCAACCTGCGGGTCCGCTTCGGCGAGCGCGGCTGGGAGGGGCGCGTCGAGGGCCTGCTCTGCTCGCACTACGACACCAAGCTCTACGAAAAGTTCGAGTTTGTCGGGGCCAACGACGGGGGCTCCAGCACCGGTCTGCTCATCGAGCTGGCGCGGGTGCTCGCGGAGCGGCCCGCCGCGGCCTCGCGGATCGAGCTTGTCTTTTTCGACGGCGAAGAGGCCTTCGGCACGAACATCACGGGCAAGGACGGTCTCTACGGCAGCCGCCACTACGCCGCCGAATGGCTCGCGCGGCCGCCGCGGGAGCGCCCCCGCTGGGGCGTGCTGCTCGACATGGTGGGCGACGCCGACCTGAACCTGCACGCCGCCGTCCGCATCCCGCGCCAGTCGCTGCGGGATCTCGCCGAGGCGAGGGCCAAGGGCGCCTACGCGGTCGATGTCGCCGCGGTGGAGGAATCGCTCCAGGCGATGTCGCGGCACCTTCTCGAGACCGCCGACGAGCTCGGGGTGCGCCGGCATGTCGGGATCAGTCCCGACTACATCGTCGACGACCACATCCCGCTGAACGTGGTCGCGGGGATCCCGACGATCAATCTGATCGATTTCGACTACGCTCCGTGGCACACTCCGGGGGACACGCTCGACAAGCTCAGCTCGGAGAGCCTCGCCATCAGCGGGCGGGTCGCCCTGCGCCTCGTGGAGAAGCATCTGCTGCCGGCGCGGCGGTAGGGCGGCGGAGACGAAGGACTCGGGGCGGGGCAGGGGGCTTCGATTTCGATTTCGATTTCGATATTGGGCGGGGTCAGCGGGGGAGGAAGGGGGTGCCTGCGAGGCCTTGGCGGGGGGCGCCGAACCAGTCGGCGAGGGTGGCGGCGACGTCGGCGAAGGTTTCGCGCACGCCGAGGCAGCGGGGGGAAAAGGGCGCCGAGAGCAGCAGGGGAACGCGCTCGCGGGTGTGGTCGGTGCCGCGCCAGGTGGGATCGTTGCCGTGGTCGGCGGTGACGATGGCGAGGTCGTGCGGGCCGAGCCGGGCGGGCAGGCCGGCGAACCACGCGTCGAACTCGGCGAGGGCGCGGGCGTAGCCGGCGGGGTCGCGGCGGTGTCCGTAGAGCGAGTCGAAGTCGACGAGGTTGGCGAAGACGAAGCGGGGCCGCGCCGGCCTCTCGGCGAGGAGGCGGTCGATGGTGGCGCAGCCGTCCGCGTTGCTCTCGGTCGGGAGGGAGTCCGCGAGGCCCTCGCCCGAGAAGATGTCGCCGATCTTGCCGACGCCGACGGTTTCGACCCCGGCCGCGCGGAGCCGGTCGAGGACCGTTTCGGGCGGGCGCATGGCGAAGTCGTGGCGGTGCGCGGTGCGGCGGAAGGCGCCGGGCGATCCCTCGAAGGGGCGGGCGATGACGCGCCCGATGCGCTCCCGGTCGGCGAGGGGTCGCAGGCGGCGGCACATCTCGTGGAGCCGCTTGACGGGCACGACGGATTCGTGCGCCGCGATCTGGATCACGGAGTCGGCGCTGGTGTAGAGGATGGGCTTGCCGCTGCGGAGATGCTCGGGGCCGAGTTCGTCGAGGATGACGGTGCCGGAGCGGGAGCAGTTTCCGAGAAAGGCCGTGCCGGCGAGCGACTCCATCTCGGCCACGAGAGCGTCGGAGAACCGCTCGTGGGTGGCGAAGGGCTCCCCGACAATGGCCCCGGCCAGTTCCCAGTGGCCGGTGACGGTGTCCTTGCCGGCGGAACGCTCGGTGAGGCAGCCCCACGACATGCCGGGCGCGCCTTGGTGGTCGCGTCCGGCGGCGAGGTCGGCGGCGGCGGAGAGGCCGGCCGCATCGAGGTGGGGCAGGGACAAATCCGGCACCGCCGCGCGGATGTGCCCGAGGGTGTCGGCCCCCTCGTCGCCGAAGGCGCCCGCGTCGGGGGCGTGGCCCACGCCGACGGAATCGAGCACGACGAGCAGGGCCTGCCTCGCCCCGTCGCATGGCGTCTCTGCCGTCTTCATCAAGGGAGCTCTTTCTCGCCCTCGGGGAACGGCGGTGCGGCGAGGGAGCCCCGCTCTTCCGAGGCGAAGCCATGGACGAGCATCTGCGCGGGGAAGGGGTAGCTCTCGAGGATCCATTCGTAGGGATCCGGCTGGGCTGCGTCCTGCGCCGGGAGCGGGGCGGCGAGGACGGCGAAGAAAAGGATGGCGAGGGTGGGGGAGTGCGGATTCATGGGCGGACGGCGTCGCGTGCGGCGGCGGACGCCCGAGGATGCCACGTTCGGCGCCGCCGGGTCAAGACGAACCGGCCTCAATATCCCATGGGGTGCCACGCCGTCTTGAACTCGACGGCGTCGAGGATGCGGTAGGGATCGACCGCCTCGGCCCCGAACCAAGCCTCGGGCGAGGGCAGGGAGTGGTCGTGGACGCGCTTGAGGTTGGCGGCGGCCCCGAGCTCGAGGGCGTGCCGCACCGAGGGGTCGCCGGAGCCGTCGAGCACGGCGTTGATGTCGAGATGCCCCGCGATCCACGGGACGAGTTCGGAGCGGACGCCGGTGAGGATGTTCACGGCGCCGCCGGGCAGGTCGCTGGTGGCGAGGGCTTCGGAAAGGGTCGCGGCGGGCAGGGGAGCGGTTTCCGAGGCGAGGAGGATGCAGGTGTTTCCCGAAAGAACCGCCTCGGCGAGCAGCGAGACGGCGGCGAGCAGGCAGGGGCGGTCGGGGGCGAGGGCGACGACGACGCCGACGGGCTCGGGCAGGGTGAAGTTGAAATGCGGCGAGGCCACGGGGTTCACCGAGGCGAAGACCTGGCCGATCTTGTCGGTCCAGCCGGCGAAATGGACGAGCCGGTCGACGGCGGCCTCGACTTCGCGTCGGGAGTCGGCGCCGGGGGCGCCGGTGACCGCCGAAATCTCCTCGGCGAAGGCGGAGGCGCGGCCCTCGACCATCTCGGCGGCGCGGTAGAGGATCTGGCCTCGCAGGTAGGCGGTGGCGCCGCTCCAGCCGGGCAGGGCGGAGCGGGCCGCCGCGACGGCGTCGCGGAGGTCCTTGCGCGAGGCTCGGGAGCAGTGGGCGAGGTGTTCGCCGGTGGCGGCGTCCTGTGCGGTCATGGTTCGTCCGCTCTCGCTGCGGGGGAATTTCCCGCCGATGAAGAGCTTGTAGGTTTTCGGGACCTTCAGTCGGGTCGCTGGCATGGCGGAGATTGTAGCGGCGGATCGGCCGGGTGAACAGTCCGGATTTGGCGGAGACGGCATGGAAACTCGACTTTTCCCACGATCCGCGCTACCCTGCGATGTTCCGGAGGTCGAGGGCGCTGCGGAGACGCGCCTCGGCATCGGAACGACATCGAAGCGGGATCGAAATGGAATCGGAACATCCAGCGAAGGCGGCAGACGGGAGACTGGCCGAGGCTCTCCGGACGGGG